>JAQZBD010000221.1 GCA_029239235.1 Herbinix sp. | reverse complement strand
TTCCGTTAAAAATATTATTATTGAGGAGAAGGCGACAAAGCATCTGAAGGAAATTGTTGATGAATATGAGAAGCCTGTGATTCTATGTGATCGAAATACAATGGAAGCATGCGAAGAATCAATGAGGGAATATTTTGAAAATTATCTAGTGTTGGAATTGGTAGGCAGTGACATACATGCTGATGATAAGCAGGTAGCCTGGGTCCAGGAACGGCTGCCGTTCGATGCCGATGTATTGATTGCCGTGGGAAGCGGCACGATCCATGATATTACAAGGTATATGGCACAGGAGCGTGGTATCCCCTTCCTTTCAATTCCGACTGCGGCAAGCGTGGATGGGTTTGTTTCTACCGTAGCGGCAATGACCTGGCATGGTATGAAAAAGACGATACCGGCGGTAGCCCCAATTTATGTGTTGGCAGATACGGATATATTTGCGTTGGCGCCCTACCGCCTAACGGCTTCCGGAATCTCGGATTTAATGGGGAAATATACTGCCTTACTGGACTGGAAAATATCCCATTATGTTACGAAGGAATATTTCTGTCCTCAAATATATGAATTGGAGCTTGAGGCTTTAAGTGAGGTGGAAGCGGTACTGGATAAGATCAGATTACAGGATAAGGATAGCATGGAGAAATTAATGTATGCACTTATTTTGTCTGGCTTGGCGATGCAGATGCTTGGAAATTCCAGACCGGCCTCAGGAGCAGAGCATCATGTTGCTCATTTCTGGGAGATGGAGGTTCTGAATGAAAAGCTGGATGCTTTGCATGGAGAAAAGGTGTCGATTGGACTTCTTTTATGCCTGGAGCATTATGAAAGATTAAAGCAGGCTATTCAGAACGGTCAGTGTGAGGTGAATAACCGTGGTGGCTATGAAACTGAGATTTTAAAGGAGACCTTTGGGAAGAAAGGACTTTATGAAGCTGTTCTTGAGGAGAACGGAGAGAACATATTAGAAACAATTCAGCCGGAGGTTCTAAAAGAAGCACTCCCCTTAATCGGAGAGGCTCTACAGGAGCTGCCTGAGGCTAACTATATGAGGGAAAAATTAATCCTGGCAGGCTGTGTAACAGATATGAAGGAAATCGGATTAGAGGATAGCCTAAAGGAGCTGACCTTACAATTGTGTCCCTATGTGCGCAGAAGATTAACTTTGCTGCGTATATCTAAGATGTTTGACTATCCAAAGATCAGTACGAACTAGATCACTACCTATTCGTACGCTAATTTATGCAAGATGAATAACATATAAAAATGCCCTATCGTTTTATAAAAATAGTAAAACGATAGGGCATTTTTATGCTTATTACTATTATGCTTGTACTTTTTCTTGTGCAAAAAAGCCAAAAAAATCGATCTAAAACAAGCAAAATGAATTATATAAGATTCTTACTGGGACAAATTCGTAAGATACTTAGATAATTAGAAATCTATTGGGATATTAATTGAATTCTGATTCATGTAATCTATAAATGTATTAATGATACAGAAATGTTCACCAAGCTTTATTACAAAATTCTCCCTGATGTAAAGGTAAAGGAAAAGATTTGATTGTCAAAAGTCAGAGATTAATTTGTAAAGCTTGTTGTAAATGTTGGAGGGGGTATTGCCATGAATATGAGAGCGTTAATCTATAACGGTCCGAAGGATATTCGGGTAGAGGATGTGAAGGTACCGGAAATCGGTGAAACAGATGTCCTGATCAAACTGAAATACTGTGGGGTATGTGGAACAGATATACATATATACAGCGGAGATGGCGGAGCCTTTGAAGTTACACCGCCCTTAATTATGGGTCATGAGTTCTCCGGCATCGTAGAACAGATCGGAGAAAAGGTTAAGAAGGTTAAGGTTGGAGATTTGGTAACAGTGGATCCCAATAACATGTGCGGCGAATGTTACTACTGCAAAAATGCAATGGAGCAGTTTTGCGAGAATGTAAATGGAATCGGAACAACCTGTGATGGCGGATTTGCCCAGTACATCGTTGCTTGCGAGAAACAGGTATTTAGATTTAAAGATGGAATGGATGCTTTAACCGCTGCCATGACTGAGCCTGTATCCTGTTGCCTTCATGGAATTGATTTGTGCAATATAAAGCTCGGTGATGAAGTATTGGTAATCGGTGGAGGTCCAATCGGGCTTATCATGCTGCAGTTGGCCAGAATGGCAGGTGCCAGCAAAACAATCCTCTCTGAGCCGGTAGCTGAGAAAAGAGAAATGGGACTTAAATTAGGTGCAGATCTGGTGGTTAATCCACTAGAAGAGGATCTCGAAGCTGTACTGATGGCAAATTGTAAGAACGTCAATGTGGTTATTGAATGTGTGGGTAATATTCGAACCATTGATACAGCCATTCAGTGTGCAGGAAAAGGAGCAACGGTAATGATGTTTGGTCTCACCGGACCGGGTACAAGCCTGAACGTTGATCCTGAGGTGGTATTTAAAAAGGAAATAAAGCTGACCTCTTCCTTCATAAATCCATATACCTTTGAGCGATCAATTGCAATCTTAGAATCCGGTAAGCTGAATGTAACCGAGATGATTAGTGATGTAATTCCTCTTGAGGATTGTGTAAAGGCCTTTGAGGATGTTAGCTATCGAAGAAGAGGAAAAGTAGTAATCAGATTAAATGACTAGCAGCACAAATAGCGAATGCTGAAATAAGTGAAATTTGTGCAAGGAAGTTCTTGGAGAAGGAATGACCGATTTACTGTGAAATAAGCAGCGAAATGCTGTTTATATATTAATTATTTTAATAGGAGGAAAGTAAATGAAAAAAAAGATCATTAGTTTGTTACTGGTTGGGGCAATGGTATTAACCGGGTTTGTAGGCTGTAGCACAAAGGAGCCTGGAAAGGAAACAGCTCCAGCTACAACAGAGGACACAAAAACAGAGACAACCGAACCTGCAGCAGAAGAGGAAACAACTGATTCAGCTGAGCCTTTCAAGGTTGGTATTACAATTCAGTCACTTGAGAACAGCTACTGGGCAGGTGTTTTCGGAGAAGTAGAGAAGCTTTTAAAAGAAAAGGGATGGGATTATACCATTCTTGCTTGTAACGATAACTCCGCTACACAGATTCAGCAGATTGAAAACTTTGTAACTAACCAGGTTGACCTTATCATGGTTCATCCTTCAGATCCTAACGCTATTGAAGATTACTTAAAGCAAGCAAGAGATGCTGGAATCAAAGTAATGAGCTGGGATGATGCAATGACTAACACAGATCTTAACTGGATTCTTGATAACACAAAATTAGGATATGCAATTGGTACAGAAGCAGCTAACTTTATCAACGAGAATTATACAGAAGATAAAGTAGCAGAAGTAGCAATCATGAACTATCCTCAGACACCTATCCTTCTTGAAAGAGAAACAGGTATCTTAAGTGCTCTTGAAGAAATTGCAAAAGGCAAGTACAAGATCGTTGCTCAGCAGCCAGCACTTGATGCTCAAACAGCATTAACAAATATGGAAACTATTCTTCAAGCTAGCCCTGATACAAAGATCGTTTGCTCCATCGGTGCAGGCGGTGACATCGGCGCTAACGAAGCATTCATGACTAAGACAGGTGGTACTATTCCTGCAGATATGGGTATCTTCTCAGCAGATGCTACACAGCAGCAGTTAGAAGCAATCGTTAACGGTGAAGCTACAAGAGCATCTGTAGGTTTCGAAGGTTCTAATAAGAAAACAGCTGCAGCAGTTGTTGATCTTTACGAGAAACTTCTTAACGGCGAAACTTTTGCAGAGCAGAACTTAGTTAGACCACTGTTAGCTATTGATGCTTCCAATGCAGCTGAGTACTTGGCAGATTATAAATAATAAAAAGCTATAGTATCAATTGTGAATGTGGAGTTATTCCTAAGAATAGCTCCACATTCAAAAAAACAAGAATGCGTGGTGTAAATGATGAATGATGAGTATATTTTAGAGTTGCAACATATTAGAAAAGAATATCCCGGTGTAATCGCACTAAAGGACGTCTCCTTAGAGGTAAAAAAAGGTGAGATTCTCGCACTGATTGGAGAAAATGGCGCCGGAAAATCCACGTTGATCAAAACCTGTTCCGGTGCTGTTATCCCTACCTCCGGCAAAATAGTAATTAATGGGAAGGAATTTACCCATATGTCCCCTCAGCTTGCTGCAGAAAACGGGATAGCAATTATTTATCAGGAATTTAATAATGTAAAAGGGCTTTCAGCTGCCGAGAATCTTTTTCTGGGAAAACCCATAAAAAAAGGGCTCGTTATTGATAAGAGAGCGATGGAGAAGGAAGCTGAAAAAGCATTTGCCCAATTAAATATTAAGATTAACCCAAAGACCTTAGTAGGAGATCTTACAGTTGGTTATCAGCAGATGATTGAAATTGCAAAGGCAATCTTACAGGATGCAAAAGTACTGATTATGGATGAGCCTTCCGCTCCTCTTACTAGTGCTGAAGTTGAAAGTATGTTCAAGGTATGTGAGTTATTAAAGGAAAAGGGAGTATCCATTATATATATATCCCACAGATTGGAAGAAATATATAGGCTGTCAGACCGAATTGTAGTATTACGTGACGGTGAATACATCAAAACATTGATTACAAAGGACTCCCATGTTGATGAGTTGATTCAGCTGATGGTTGGGCGTTCCTTAAAAGAGACATTTCCTCCACGTGAGGATAGCCATAGTGATGAGGTTATTCTAGAGCTGCAGAATGTAAGCGGTAATGGTGATAAGGATATTGATTTACAGATTCGTAAGGGTGAAATTCTTGGGCTCGGCGGACTGGTAGGAGCTGGTCGAACAGAGCTGGTACAGATGATTTTTGGTGCTGCAAAAAAGACAGAAGGGAAAATGATCTTTAAAGGAAAAGAAATCGATCCGAAGTCTCCGAGGGAAGCAATTGACCTTGGTATTGCTCTTGTACCGGAGGACCGCAAGCGTCATGGTGCCTTGCTTGGTGTATCCATCAAAAACAATATCAATATGCCAATTTACAAGAAGATATCCAAAGCGTCAGTAATTAATCATAAAAAAGAAATGGAAGTAGCAAAGAAATATGAGCATGAATTACTAATTAAAACCCCTACACTGCACCAATTAGTAAAAAATCTAAGTGGTGGTAATCAGCAGAAGGTTATTATCGGCAAGTGGCTTGCAGCGAATTCAGAGTTAATTATTTTCGACGAGCCAACACGCGGAATTGATGTAGGTGCCAAAGCTGAGATATATAAGCTGATGAACGAAGTAATTGCAAATGGTAAGACTATTTTATTAATCTCGTCAGAAATGGAAGAATTAATGGGAATGTCAGATAGAATTATAGTTTTGGCAGAAGGTCGGATTACCGGTGAATTAAAGAAAGATGAGTTTGATCAGGAAACTATAATGAAAATGGCATCTGCCGTTTAGGAGGTAAAAATGAAAAGCACGTTAATAAGATTTTTAAAAGAGAAGGCTATCTGGATTGTATTTATAGCCCTGTTCATAGCATTCTCACTGGCAAACCATAGGTTTATTTCTTCAAGTAATTTATTTACCATTGCTCGTCAGGTATCCATGTTGGGTATCGCATCCATTGGTATGACCTTTGTTATTTTGATCGCTGGTATTGACCTTTCCACTGGTTCGATTATAACCCTTGTTAATATCGTAACTGCTTATTTAATGGTAAATATGGGCTTTGGTATGGTTACGGCTGTTGTTGTAGCATTGATCATGTCTATGCTCGTGGGTGTTTTAAACGGCTTTTTGATATCATCAATTGGAATACCTGCTATTATTGCAACCTTTGCAACGCAGATTGTCTTTGAGGGTGCTTCCTATCTCATCAGTGGAGGTACACCGATTTATGGATTTGATGAAAGATTCAAGATCATAGGACAGGGTTATATAGGACCGGTTCCGGTTCCAGTAATCATCATGATCGTTTGTTTTGCAATTGGTTCCTTTATTTTAAATAAGAGTTATTTCGGCCGTTATTTCTATGCGGTTGGTGGTAATGAAGAAGCTTCAAAGCTTTCAGGAATCAGAGTAGGCCGTACAAAATATTTGGTTTATGCATTATCCGGTTTGTTCGCAGGTCTTGCTGGTATTGTTATGTTATCACGTACCAACTCAGCACAGCCTACCGCAGGTATGGGATATGAATTCGATGTAATTACTTGCGTTGTACTTGGCGGTGTATCCGTGTCCGGTGGTTTTGGTAAAATGTCAAACGTAGTTGCCGGCGTATTAATCATAGGAATCCTTACCAATGGTATGGTTCTTCTGAATGTAAGTACTTATATGCAGATGATCGTTAAGGG
>JAQZBD010000220.1 GCA_029239235.1 Herbinix sp. | reverse complement strand
CGTAGGTTTTTATAATTTTCTACTGCTATAATTTGTAATGAAATCAAATATATGGTTATTTTTCTTGTGTTACAACTCTTAAAAGTGTACAATTAGAATAACAATGTTATTGGTATGGGCATTCTTAATAGCAAAAACAACCAATATTTTTCGGCAAAGAGGATTACCAAGATTGCCAATAAACCAATTAAAATATTTTACTTTCTGTGGAAGAAAAGTTACAAGAAATTGTAGACTTTAACTTTGTTATTGAAAATTTGAAATTTATAAAAAAAGGTGATACATAAGAAGGTGGTCAAATGCATAAGAAGGTACTCACTGCAAGAAATCGTATTATTTTTAGATTTATTATAATCTTGATATTATCATTCGGAGTGTACGGTACATTTGCAACCTACAATGTGTATGACAATATTATGGAAAATAGCTATAAGAATATTAATCTAATGATTGATGTAACCATTGAAAATCTGAATCTGGCAAATAGTATGATTTCCAGTACTAAATTTGCCTTATCAGGGAGTGATTCAATACGGCATTGGATCGACGATCAAAACTACTTTTCAAAAAACAATAAAGATTATTATTTAAATCTACAAAAGCTAAATAGTGAGATTCAGAATATCTTAACCAATAATAATGTATGGAATTTCGAGATGTTTGATTACGTGACGATCTATATGAATAATAATTTACTAGGGTACACCTATACAAAGCCTTTTAGTACAAAGCAAATCATTAATGACACAAAGAATGTATATAATCAGATTAAAATAGAAGAAGATTATACCTTAACGTTGCCTCCATCTCAGATTAACAAAACCATTTATACCACCGTTAGGATCCAGTCTGATTTTACAAGTGATAACAGTGTATATATCATAGGTGCAACGAAAGAAGATTATTTTGGGGATAAATATCAAGAGTTAGTTAGCTATGAAGGAGCTATTGTATACTTAATTGACAATGAGGGTGTTATTTATTCCTCCAATACTGATGATCAACTGGGGAGTACTATCGCTAACGGGATTGTAAACCAAATTGATGATAAAAGTGAGATCGAATATAATCATGTTAAGTACATAGGAATCATGAAAGAGATAGACAAAAATTATAGGTTTGTCTATTTACTTCCTAAAATCAAATTAGTGAAGCAGTCACTAATAGGCATGAACTCGTTTATCTATATATCTATATTGCTTGCGGTATTCTTAATGGTAATTGCTGTCATGGGAACGATGCGGGCGACTACATTTATCAAGGATTTTTCGAATGCAATGAGACGTGTAAAGGGAAACGATTATGACACTAAAATGGAAAAGTACGATAACCCGGCGCTAGATGAGTTGGTAGATACCTTTAATTCGATGACCACTGAGATTAAAACTTTAATTCGGACTACTTATGAATCTAAGATATTACTGCATGAGATGGATATTAAATTTCTACAACATCAGATGAATCCACATTTTTTATTTAATATACTTTTGACCATACAAATAAGAGCAAAAATGTCAGGAGACGAAACCATTTACAAAATGATATCGTCCTTATCTACCTTATTAAGGGCAGGGATCTATGGAGATAAACGTTCCTTAATAACAATTGAAGAAGAGTTAAAGTATGTAGATTATTATTTGTGGCTGCAGAAAGTAAGATATGAAGATCGACTAACCTATACAATTGATATTCAAGATGATTCGATTCTACAATGTGAGATTCCAAGATTGATTATTGAACCAATTGTTGAAAATGCGATTGTTCATGGCGTTGAAAAAATGTCCGAGAATGCCTCTGTTTCTGTCACGCTTTTTTATGATGATGAGGATCTTCTAATCCAGGTGGTTGATAACGGTGTTGGTTTTGATGTATCGGCAGTTATTAACAATGCAGGCAAGGGTTTTAATGGAGATATACGACGTGAAAAGATGGGGTTGAACAATACAAATCAAAGAATTAAATTGATTTATGGTGAGAGCTATGGGTTGAATATCCAAAGTCAAGAAAATAATACAAAGATCGAAATTCGTATACCGAAAAGGAAATTGGAGACGGCAAATGATTAAAGTGATGATCGTTGATGATGAGAGAAATATAAGAAAAGGTATTGTAAAGCTGATTGATTGGAAGAAGTTGGGCTGTGAAGTGGTTATGGACTGCAGTGATGGTAAAGCTGCATTGCAATATCTGCAAGAACATCCGATTGACATCGTAGTCACCGATATTAAAATGCCTTTAATAGACGGTATTGAACTTAGCAAAAGGATTCAAGAAGATTTTAAAGATACCAAGGTAATCATATTAACAGCCTATTCAGACTTTGCCTATGCCCAACAAGCTATTAAATACAATGTTGTGGACTTTATAATAAAAAATGACTTCATTGACGAATTGCCTATAGCAATCGATAAGACAATCCAATTAATTGTAAAGGAACAGGAAAAATATAATCTGAAAGATACATCCACAGATGAAGATATGTATCTTATGCAAATGTTTCATAAACTAATTTCATCCGGGAATGTAAGTAATTCAGATATTGAATTATATCGGTTAAATGATTTTAATTACTGCTTGTGCGCCTGCGAAATTGATTATTATGATAAAGACAAAGATAAGAGCACTTTGACAAACATGCTTAAGAATATTTTGAATATAGCCTTGAAAGATTGTTACTTCGTTGTAATACCATTATCCGATACACATATGATTATTATCCTTCGATTTGATAAATTGACCCAAATGAATTTGAATGATATTATTAAGTTTTTTCACGATATTATCATCATGGTGGAAGAGTTTATGCGAATTGATATTAGATTTGGGCTAAGTCAACTGATGCAAAACCCTAAGGATATAAGCTTGGGGTATGAACAGGCAAAAGAATCATTATCAAAAATTATGATTAAGGGAAGTGAACTTCACGTTTATAATATTTTAAAAAACGAGGAGGGTCAGGAATTCTCTTTAGACGTAGATCAATATATCGGAAAAATATGCGAATTGACCTTCGATGGTGAAAGTGGTCAAGCAAATAATCAATTAAATAAGCTTTATGATAAACTCGTTACTTCCAATTGCAGCTTCGAACAATGTAAGATGTATATGCTTGTTATATGCTGCTCGATTATTCGTAAAGCTGTTCGTTATCACACAGACCAAGATTTCAATGCTATGGAAAAAGAGGCCTATGAGCTGATACAGAGTGCAAAAACGATGTTCAGTTTGGTATCGATAGGGAATAAAACCATTGATCGTTTAAGGAATTATTGCAAAGATAAGAAAGATTTAAAAAATGAGTTAGTAAAAAAAGCGGATGAATGTATTAGAACTCATTATAAAGAAGAGATCACATTACAATTTATCAGCCAGGAATTATATCTTAATAGTAGTTACTTAAGCCGCGCATATAAAAAATGGACAGGCAATACAATAACTGAGGCGATTAACATGTATCGGATCTCGAAAGCGAAAGGTTTATTAATTACCAGTGATTTAAGAATATATGAGGTAGCACAAGCTGTTGGCATTCAGGATGCCGCATATTTCACAAATGTCTTTTTAAGATATGCCGGGCAAAATCCAACTGAATATAGGCAGGAACATACATAGAATTTCTTTTGGTTTCTTTAATTAGGAATTAAGAAAGACAAAAATGTGCACCACAAATGTTAGTAACTAAACTTATATAGTACTAATATTTGGAGGTGCATTTTTAGTTGAACACCAGTTGTCTTAACGATAAGGTAAATTTATTACAAGAAAAGTAAAAATTGCCAAGTAAAACAAGAAAATGGATCAGGAGATTAAAAGAGGTAGTCAAAAAAATGCAATGAGAAGAAAAAGCTATCTATTCTTATAATTGAGCAAATACAGTATATTTAGAGTGCTCAAGGAGATTGAGGACTATAAACATCAATAAATGGGAGGAAATTATGAAAATCAAATTAAGAAAAGCACTTGCGTTACTAGTAACCTTAACTTTAGCAGCGTCAGCTACAGCTTGTTCAAAGCCCAGCACACAAACAAAAGATAGTGAAGTATCCAGTGTATCAGAGGATCAAGCATCGGATGCAGCGGAAGAAGTAAAAGAGATAAAAGAACCGGTAGAGATAAGCTATGCGACCTTTATGGTTGGAGCACATGCCTCCGCAGCTGCGGAGAAAGAAGTTATTGATGCATTTAATCAAGAATATGAAGGCAAGATTAAAGTAGTGATCGAAGAATTACCAAGTGATGATGCTTATGTGAATAAGATGAAGACATTGGCTGCATCTAAATCATTGCCAGACGTAGTAATGGGTAAAAATGGTATCAGAGAGCTTGCGATTGCAAATGGTCAAGCAGTTGACATACTGCCATTTCTTACTGCAGATGCTGATTGGAGTGCCTATGTTGGAGAAGGTGCTATCGATTACAACAAAACAGATGACGGAAAGCTGTATTCGATTGCGAACCAACAACAATTAATCGGCTATTTTTATAACAAAGATATGTTTGAGAAAACCGGAATTACTCCGGCAAAGACCTGGGATGAATTTATGTCCAACAATGAAAAACTAAAGGCAGCCGGATTCACACCGTTAGCATTGATGACCGGTGAAAATGCTTGGACAACAAACCTATGGTTAGCTGCAATGATCGGAACAGATGGTGAGACAGGAAAGGAATTTATGAACACCACCTACCCTGATACATATAACAATACATCAGTTGTTAATGGTCTGACGATGCTTCAAAAATGTTTACAAGACTATACAACACCGGATGCTATCGGAGCGATCTATGCCAATGCAGCAAATAACTTTTTACAAGAAAATACTGCTATCATTGCGAATGGACCTTGGATGTGTCCTGATTTCTCCGATGTTACTAAGGCGAAAGAAGGTCTTCAAGACAGAGTAGGAGTTGCACTATATCCTAACAATGGTATCATCGCACAATATGAAGTAGGTTATGTATTATGTACCAATGGTAAGTCCCAAGAAGAACAGGATGCAGCATTAGAGTTCTTGAAATTCAAAACAAACAAATTTGCACAAGGTGTATTTTTAGAAAAAGCAGGAGCTCTTCCTTTGACCCCTAATGTTCCTATTTCTGATGAATACAAGGCAGCAAATCCAATTGTTGCTGATCTGATAAAATTAAGTGGAGAAGCTGAATATTCCTTTGGAAATATTGATAACAACGCATATTCCAGTGTTGTTGCTGAATTCTCAATCAGGTATCCGGAACTGGCGTTTAATGATATTACAGCGGAAGATATGGCAACAAGCCTTACAAAGGCAGCCGAACTCAATAAATAATAGTGCTTATATTATAATGCTTCATCTTACTGGTCAGTAGGATGAAGCATTAATAAAACTATTAGAAGGAGACGATTATGTCTAAAAATAGAAAATGGGTAGTAATATTTTTAACCCCGGGTTTATTGCTTTTCGCATTTGCTTTTCTTAGTTCAGTTGTTGTATTGTTTACGTCTTCCTTTATGAGCTGGTCGATTGGATCAGACATATCCTTTACAGGACTTAGTAACTATATCTATTTGTTTACTAAAGATGAGGGCTTTATAAAAAGCTTGTATAATACGCTTATTTGGATTGTATTACAAGCTACCCTGCATGTTGTAATTGGCACTGGCTTAGCGCTTATCCTAGCGAAGAAAAGGTGGTATTCAAACGCCGTAAGAACCATCTTCTTCATACCGAATATTATTTCAAGTGCCGCTCTGGGCATGCTATTCCTTTGCATTATGAATCCCCAATTCGGAATGGTTAATAATCTAATTTCAAAAATCACAGGAGAAGCTTTTCATCAGAACTGGTTTATGGACCCAAAAACAGCTTTTTTGGCCGTTACAATGACCTGGTTACCTTACGCAGGCTTAGTAACAATACTCGTCATTGCAGAAATGTCCTCAATATCAGATGAAATTTACGAAGCGGCAAAGATTGATGGCGCCTCATCCTTTCAAACAGATCTATACATCGTATTACCGTTGATGAAAAATATTATTGGAACAGCTACTGTTTTGGCGGCGACAAGTATGCTGCAAAAACTGGATATCATCATGATGACAACAAGCGGAGGACCTGGGGATAGAACCATGAATTTGCCTATGTATCTCTATCGAACCGTATTCACAAATAATGACTACGCCTTAGCAAATACACAGGGTGTTATTTTAAGTACATTAGGTATCGTAACGCTTTTATCAATCCGAATGATTTATAAGATGGATAAAGAAGAGTAGGGAGAATATATGTCTATGATAAAGATTACTAAAAAAATTCTTGTAGGTCTGCTGTTATCAGTAATTGTCTTGATTTCAATTACTCC
>JAQZBD010000219.1 GCA_029239235.1 Herbinix sp. | reverse complement strand
TATAAAATTGATCTAACTAAATCATGCCAGAAGCATCCTATGGTTTTCTTATTCTTAGAGCTAAAGCCTCTAATTAAGGCAAACAGCACCGCAATCCCCACCCCTGCAGAAAGAAAATTTTGCACTGTCAGTCCAATGGATTGCGTAAAATAAGACAGTGTGCTCTCTCCGGAATATGCCTGCCAGTTTGTATTCGTAACAAAGCTTACTGCTGTATTAAAAGCCAAATCCCAGCTAACCGCTTTCCTATGCTCCGGATTAAAGGGCATCACACCTTGAACTAACAGCAGAATATATAATAGCACCAATCCGATTCCGCTAAATATAAGTACGCTTATTGCATACTTTCCGGCGGTCATCTCATTCTCTTCTGGGATACCTAATAGGCGGTAACTCCCTTTTTCTACTGGTTTTAGAAGCTTTGACAGGACTACTTTTTGTCCTGTCATAACCTTATAAATATAGCCTCCCAAAGGTATCGAAATACCAAGCAGTAGGATTAAAAAGCTAACATTCTGTACCCAAATCATACTCATAAATTCTCACCCTTAAATAACACGTAGAACAGATAACAGAGCAGCACCAGTCCGACAAGCGCCGAACCAATCAAAACTGTCAACATAAATTATCACTTCCTATTCGTCCTAATATAGTACTTAAATCCGGAAATCACTTTAGCTGATACCATGGTATTCTAGGTTTTTCCTGGGTTTTCCTAGGGTTTTCCCAGGCCTTCCTTTGGCTCTCCCTTGGCTTTCCTTTAGCTCTCCCTCGGCTTTCCCTCGGCTCTCCCTTGGCTTTCCCTTAGTGGTTCCGTTTAAGCATCTTCATTATATCGGAATTTTTATTAGGGAGGTATTAAGATTCAGATGAACTCTATTAAGGTTCTATTAAGACATTAATTTATAGAAAAAGGGCTGTTTCAAAGAATTAGCTCTTATCCTGCCTAATTCTTTTGAAACAGCCCACCACTTCCAATTTTGACTGCAATTATTGCATTTCTTCTAAAATACCATCTAACGCTAACACCATATCTCTTATCATGTCCTCTTCAACAATTAACGGCGGATAGAAACGCAATACTCTTGTTGCCAGCCTTAATCCAACGATAAAGCCCGCATCAAATAGTTTCTTATGTATTATGCTTAAGGTATCACTATCAACCGAACTTTCAAATTCCAGAGCACACATTAGTCCTATCCCTCGAACCTCTTTCACACAATTATGCTTCGCACTAAGCTCTTTCAATTTAGTTACTAAATACTTTCCCCTTTCTAGGGACTGTTTTAATAATTCCTCTTCACTAATTACAGCCAGTACTTCTTTCGCAACTGCTGCTCCCAAAGGATCATTTTGATGTGATTGACCATAAGCGAAATCTGTTCTTTCCAGCATCTCACAAGCCTCTTTACTGATACCGACAGCACTTACCGGATATCCGTTCCCCAACCCTTTTCCGCAGGCAATGATGTCGGGCCAGATATCATAATTCTGAAAGCCAAACCAAGCTCCTGTTCTTCCTATTCCTGTAGTTACCTCGTCAACAACAATCCATCCTCCGTGTTCCTTCACCTTTGATACTATTGCCTGAATTAACTCCTTGGGTGGAAGCATGACATTTCCCGAGGAATTACCGGCCTCGAAAACAAAGGCGCTGATATTTTCAAAAGGAATATCTTTTAATAAAACATCGTAGTTATTTTGCTGATTCTTTTCGCCGGACTGCCAGTCAATGGATACCCAGGGAGTAGATTTTATACTTCCTGCTACACCGTAGGCCGACAGATAGTGCTTATCTAAATTCAGAAGTAAGGGTTTGCCGGATATCTTATTTGCGATCTTTATTCCAAATTCAACCGCTTCACTTCCAGAGCTTAAAAAAACACATTTACCGTCATCCAACTGCATAATGTGGAGTAAATCAGCCGCTGCCTCTTCCACAATTGGATGAGTATATCGATATGCAGTATGGCTTATTTCACCTAATTGTCTGATGATTGCCTGATTCACGCGTAGGTTGTTATGCCCTAGAGGAAGAGCCCACACACCGGCTTCAAAATCTAAATACTTTTTTCCGTTGCTATCAATCACATAGCAGCCTTCGCCTTTTACAATTGTTGCATGATATAACTCACAGCCTGTGACATTTAATACTTTCATAATACCCTCCTCTTCTTCAGCGCACTTTTTAGTAAAGAAATTTTGATCAATGGAAAATCTATGCTAATGATTATATTACAATTATTTCAGTTTGTATTTAAGAATTTTTAAAATATTGCTCATTTCCATTATTTATGTTACATTTAAGAAGACTATTAGTTAAAAATTTTTTATATTTTATTCTTTCCCTTGCTTTTAGTCTATAAACGCTAGGGAATAGGTCTAACAAATAACATTACGCTTACCGATACCGGGAAGTAGGGAAACGAGGTGAATTCGAATAAAACAAAGAAGCAAATTTGATATCATCGGAGCAAGGCACGCCGCAAACGGGGTATGGTATGCCTTAAAGACAGAGAAAAACTTAAAAATAGATATTATAATGGCCATTCTTGTACTAATTGCCGCATTTCTTTTGTCCGTCTCCAAAGCAGAGCTTATCCTACTCCTACTGACTATCAGCCTTGTGCTATCCGCTGAGATGATGAATACCGCAATTGAGAAGGTAGTTGATTTAATCTGCATTGATATCTTAAAGAATCAGCTTCTGATGGAGGAATATAATAACTTTGCCAAATTAGCTAAGGACATAGCCGCCGGTGCCGTCCTGATCACTGCTATTATGGCAGCAATCATTGGTTTCATTATTTTCCTGCCTAAAATATACGCATTATTTTAGTTGTTCCGGAGGATTTAAATTCAAGAGAAGAGATTATGGAGGTAAATTATGAATGTAAGAATGAAACAAATTTATTGTTTCCTCATGCTACTGATTTTATGTTTTATCGGGGTAAAATCAACTTCTGTAGCCGCTGCTACCACGAATAAGTTTATCATTGAAGATGGTGTATTACTCTCCTACACCGGCACAGAGAAGACTGTAACTGTTCCGAATTCTGTGAAAGAGATCGGAAAGCGTGCCTTTTATAATAATCGTACTGTAAAATCCATTGTTCTGCCGGATAGTGTTACTGTTCTGAAGGAAGAAGCCTTCTCTAATTGTTCCGCACTTCAGAAAATCACATTATCAAATAAAATTAAGAAAATTCCCTATCGTGCTTTTTATTACTGTTCCAGCTTGAAAACCATCACTTTACCAAGCCAGCTCACTTCCATCGGTGATGAAGCCTTTTATGGCTGCTATAATTTATCAAAGACTGCCTTGCCTTCCGGCGTTACTTTCATCGGTGTAGATGCCTTTTATAATTGTTATCAGTTAAAGTCCTTTACGATTCCGGCTAATAGTAAATTAACCTGGATATCCAGAAGAGCTTTTTATGGCTGCGGAGGACTAACCTCCATCAAATTGCCAAAACGCATGACCTCCATTGGTAAGGATGCCTTTCGTTACTGCTCTAGGCTTAATAGTATCACGATTCCTGAGGGTGTCACCAAGATACAAAGCGGAACCTTTTATAGCTGCAATGCCTTAAAAACTATCGTAGTCCCCAACAGTGTTACTGAGCTGGAAGCATCTGCCTTCGCTTTCTGCACTAAGCTGACAAATATTAATATACCGGAGGGAATAAAAGTTATCTCAGAATCTGCATTTCAACAGTGTACTGCGCTAACCGATATAACCCTTCCTTCCAGTGTAATTGAGATAAAGAACTCAGCCTTTAGTGGCTGTACTTCCTTAAAAAGCATCAATCTTCCAAGTACTTTGAAAACCATTGAAAAGAATACTTTCAGTGATTGCAGAAAGCTAAGCAGCATTCAAATTCCTGATACTGTAACCTACATTGGCTCGGGAGCATTTAATAACTGTGCTGCTCTCACATCAATAGCTCTGCCGTACAAATTAACAGGGATTGGTGACAATGCTTTTGCAAACTGCACTCAACTTGCTGAGATTACAATACCTGAAAGTGTAACTGAGATAAGCTCAGAGCTATTTAGTAACTGCAGCAGATTATCAAAGGTTACTCTATCAAGCAAGACTACAGAAATCGGTGATAGTGCATTTTCCTCCTGTTATAATCTGGCTACCATTAATATACCCTATACCTTAAAGCAGATAGGTCGTTATGCATTTTCTCAATGCCATCAGTTAGATCTGATCACCTTACCAAATGCTTTAACCAGTATAGGTAATTATGCTTTTTCTGAGTGTGTTAATTTAAGTAAGATTACGCTTCCTGATAATCTTACCGACATAGCAGAAGGTACCTTTGACGGCTGCTCCTCATTAACCAATATTAACTGGCCAGCAAAGCTTGAATCCATTGACTTTGCAGCATTTCGAAATTGTAAGTCCTTAACCAGAGTTACCCTTCCGGAGGGCGTAGTTTCCATAGGTTCTCATGCTTTCCGTGGATGTCTGCTTATTAATAGCGTTACTCTGCCTGATTCGCTGGAGACCATCGGTGGCTCGGTATTTACCGGAACCCAATGGATTAAAGATAATCTTAAAAAGGATATGGTTATTACGAACAATGGAATCCTGGTAAGATATGTTGGAAAGTCCAAAGAATTCGTAGTTCCGGATGACGTTTTATCTATAGCACCTTATGTTTTTTATAATAATAAGTATATAGAAAAAGTAATTCTACCGGATTATATTACGGTTGTAACGAAGGGAAACTTTGCTCATTGTGATAACCTAAAGACGGTTATTCTACCTGAGGATCTTAATTCAATTGAGGATTTTGCTTTCTCCTACTCCACTAATATAACTGACATTGATTTTCCTGATTCCCTGACACGTATCGGTAAGAATACCTTTACTAACTGCGGCTTTAAGACCTTAAGGCTACCGGAGAATCTTACTATCCTGGCAGGTTCCACCTTTTATGGCTGCCATAACCTTGAAGAGGTTTATTTGCCAGACAGCTTGACCACCATTGAAAAAAATACCTTCTATTGGTGTCAAAAGCTTACTAAGATTCATATACCAAGTAGTATTAAAAGCATTGGCGCAAGTTCCTTCAAGACCTATAATACTGATCAGACCATCTATTGCCAGGAAGGTTCCTACGCACAAAAATATGCACTTGCCAATGGCTTCCTGGTTGAATTCGAATAGTTAATCAGAAAAGGGTTAGCATATTTCCGCCTCTTGTGTTAAAATAAGTTAGGCACCTAAATATTTTTTCACAAGAGGTTTATGTTATGTTCAGATTTTACTTTGTTATTATCACCGGTATTTTACTCAATTTATATTATCTTCCGCTTATGTGGTATTACGGAAAGCACTCGGAAAAGTATACGGAAGCGGATTGCTATAAGATTGGTCAAAGGTTAGTCAGGTTAATTAAAAAGCGTGCGGGTATCAATACTATTACAACCGGAATTGAAAACCTTCCTAAGACCGATGGATATATCATGTATTCCAATCATCAGGGAAAATATGATTCTTTAGGAATTATCAATTCACATAAAGAACCCAGTACCGTTATTATGGATAAGAGTACCGGAGATGAGCTGGTACCCGGGCTTTTCGTTCATTTATTAAAGGGTAAAAAATTAGATAAACAAGATCCCAGACAACAGGTTGGGGTTATCAATCAGGTTATCCAGGAGATTAAGGCAGGCAGAAAATATCTTATCTTTCCTGAAGGCGGTTATACAGATAACCGAAATACCTTGCAGGAATTTCACAGTGGTTCTTTTAAAATACCGTTAAAGTCCAAATGCCCCATTGTTCCAATTGCAATTTATGATTCCTATAAGGTCTTTGGCGAAAATTCCATTGGCCCGCTTACAACTCAGGTACATTACCTGGAACCGATCTACTTTGAGCAGTACGGTAAGCTGACATCAAAAGAACTGGCTGATCTTGTCTATTCCAGAATTAATAAGAAAATGCTTGAGATTAAGCATTCATCTTTGGAAGAATATGATGAAATTGAGGATGAGGAATACTTCGAAGAACCTCTGGAGGATTACGCCCCGCTTCATAATATTCGGTAGTGTACTATGAGAATATGATACATTTGACTGTAAGGGCATTGGGTGTCGGATGTGAATTATGCTTTTAATAATTCACACTTACGATCAATTGACCGTAAGTAGAGCACAGGAGGATATGAATATGGTTTTACTTGTCGTTGATACTCAAAAACTAATTGTCACCGAGGAACTTTATCAATATATGGAATTCATAAATAATATTAAAGTTCTTTTATCTGCGGCAAGAAATCATAGCGTTGAGGTTATCTATGTGCGCCATGATGACGGAATCGGCGAACAATTAACGAAGGGCACGGAGGAATTCGAAATATATGAGGGTTTCGCTCCTAAGGATAGTGAACGGATTTTTGACAAGAAAGTGAATAGTGCTTTTCGAGATACCGGGCTGTTAGCTTATTTGAAGGATAAGAATGAAGCAGATATTATGATCGTTGGCTTACAGACTGATTATTGCATTGATGCAACCATTAAATGCGGGTTTGAGCATGGTTTTCATATGATTGTACCAGCGCATACAAATTCCACTGTAGATAATGAGTTTATGACCGGGGAACAGACCTATAACTATTATAATAATAAAATGTGGAATAAGCGATATGCCAGGTGTATTCCTTTTGAGGATGCTATTCAGCTTCTTCAAAATCCTGCATAATCCGCTCTCACATTTGACCTATATTATAACATTTGAAGCAATCAATATCCGTATAAAATTATCGCTCCTCATAACATCGCAGATTTAGCAATTGATTAGATGTTATAAGGAGCTTTTTGATCATATTAGTCTTTGGTACCTTTTTATATTCCTACCATATTAATCACTAATATCTTTCTAATGCTGATACGTTTTCAAAGGGATAGACTAATCCGAGCTGTCTTCTGCATTCATCCAGCGTCTCCATATTGTCTAAAGTGGCTTGCAGCGGTACGAACTTACTTTCCAGCTGACCGTTTAAGATCTCTTCTGCCACTCTTGAAAATTCATTATCATACCCGCCATTTCCTTTAAATACTACTTTTCTGCCGTTAACACGTTTCAAGGTAGCACGACCTGCCGCATGATAGAAGAAGCACTTGACCGTACCATTCTCTCCCGTAACTACCAGATTCTCAAGCCCCTTAGATTTAATAATCGAAATCACTGCTGTTACCTTTAGCCCATTGGCATAGGTTAGGGTCACATCCTCCTCCAGGTCGACACCTCCGCTTAAGCTACCGGTACATACGATTTCTTCCGGCTTTCCAAATAGATTATAGCAATAAGTAAGAGGATATATACCACAATCCAGCAATGCCCCGCCGGCAGCCTGTGGGTCTTTTAATCTTGGAGCATATTTTACAATCGGCCCGGAGTAGGTTATTTTAAGCTGCTTGACGTTTCCGACCTCATCGCCTTGTACCCACTTCTTCACCTGCTGAGCAACGGGTGAGAACCAAGTCCACATGGCTTCTGCTAAGTACACCTTTTTCTCCCTTGCCAAATCGACCAATTCCTGAGCTTCCGCCTTTGTAATGGTAAAGGG
>JAQZBD010000013.1 GCA_029239235.1 Herbinix sp. | reverse complement strand
GAATTGATGAAGAGTGAGCAAGCTGTGTTTGTTGAAGTTGGACCTGGAAGAACCTTAAGTACCTTCGCAAGAAGTAATGCTATGAAAGGTAACGGTCATCATGTTGTGAATCTGTCAAGACATATTCACGAAGAAATAGCTGATGATGTTTATTTATTGGATAAAATAGGGCGTCTTTGGGTGATCGGTGTAGAGGTTATATGGGCAGAATTATATAGTGGTGATACAAGAAAACGCATCTCTTTGCCGACTTATCCTTTTGAAAGAGATTATTATTGGACAAAGGATTATCATCTAAATGATTTGATGAAAAAGATTGGAAATAGATCAAATAATTTTGTTGATGTTAGAGTGATTGAAGACAGGAATGACATAGAGACAATTTTAGAAAATGATGTTGATAAAATTGAAGTAGTTCAAGAACAGAGATATAAAAGGCCAGAGGTAAGCACCGCATATGAAGGACCTAGAGACGAGATAGAAGGTGTACTCGCTGATATTTGTTCTGAAATAATGGAAATTGACAAGATTGGAATTCATGATGACTTCTTCGAGCTTGGTGGCGATTCACTGGGGGCAATAACACTTTGTGGAAAAATTCAAAGTAAATTAAAAGTAGATATAACAGTTGTAGATATTTTCCAAAATCCTACGGTTGCTGAAATTGCAGATTTCATTCGAGAGACTCAATCTACGAAATATTTAGCAATTGAACCTGCAACTGAAAAAGAATACTATGCTGCATCACCAGCACAGAGAAGATTATATACATTGCAGGAATTAGACAAAGACAACATTGCTTATAACTTACCTGGAACCTTTGTTTTAGAAGGTGTCATTGACACGGATAAAATCAACGGAATTTTTGTTCAACTCATTAAAAGGCATGAAGCGCTTAGAACGTCTTTTGGGAGTGTGGATGGTGAGCCGGTCCAGTATATTCACAAGGATGGCGTATTTGAACTTCAGCTTTATAATTCTACAGAGGAGAGTTTAGATAGTCTTATTCGTGATTTTATTAAACCCTTTGACTTAAGTGAGAAGACATTATTTAGAGCTGGACTTATCAAACTTGCAAACGATAAGCATATTCTGATTATTGATATGCACCACATCGTTTCAGATGGCATATCTCTCAGCATTCTTATTAAAGAGTTTACTCAGTTATACAAAGGTAAAGAATTAGAGCCAGTGAAGATTCAGTACAAGGATTACAGTGAGTGGCTGTATAACACATTAACAAAAGATGAGCAAAAGAACTTTTGGATCAATCAATTCAAAGGAGATATACCCATTCTAAACTTAATTGGTGATTCGCCAAGGCCGGCTACCAAGAGTTATGAAGGGGGTCGTTTTAGCCTTAAAATCGATGAAAAATTGACCCAACGGTTAAAAACAACTTGTAAAAGTACGGATGCAACTTTGTATATGATGCTTTTGTCGGCTTACAATGTTCTGTTAGCTAAATATAGCGGACAAGAAGATATTATTATTGGCAGCCCAATTGTAGGAAGACACAGTGGTGACTTGAATGATGTGATGGGTATTTTTGTGAATACATTAGCCATGAGAAATCATCCTGTCAAAGAAAAAACTTTCAAAGAATTTCTTGCACAAGTGAAGAAGAATGCATTAGGTGCTTATGAAAATCAAGATTATCCATTTGAAGAATTGGTTAAGAACCTCAATGTAAAACGAGATATGAGTCGAAATCCACTCTTCGATGTTATGTTTACAATGTTAAGCATGACGATGAGCACTCAAGCTATTGAGGGCCTTATTATTAAGCCTTATGTGTATGAATACAATATGTCGAAAGTGGATATGGAATTGCTCGTAACAGAAAAAGAAGCATGCATTGAAATTGAAATTGTTTATGCGACTAAAATTTTTAATAAAAAAACAATCCAGCGGTTTGCAGCTCATTATGAGCATATTTTAAATCAAATAACAGAGAATACCGAAGTTAAGTTGTCTGATATTCAATTGGCAACAGCTGCGGAAAAGAAACAGATTATTGAAGTCTTTAATGACACTGAGGCAGATTATCCTAAGGGGAAGACGATTCACCAACTGTTTCAAGAGCAGGTAGAGAAAACGCCTCATCATATAGCGGTAACATATGAAGACCAGTCATATAATTACGTTGAATTGAATCGTAAAGCAAATCAATTGGCGCGCGTATTGGTGTCTAAAGGTGTTAAAACAGATACAATCGTCGGAATAATGGTCGAAAGATCTATAGAAATGATTGTTGGAATCATGGCAATTGTTAAAGCAGGGGGGGCTTATTTACCGATTGAACCAGTCTATCCAATCGATAGAATTATGTTTATGCTCGAAGATAGCAATGCCACGATATTATTAACACAATCGTGGTTATCAGACAGTATAAAATTCGATGGCGATACACTGATGATTGATCAGTCATCCCTCTACGTGGGTGATGAGCACAATTTAGATTTAGAACAAGACGCTGCATCATTAGCATACGTTATTTATACTTCTGGATCGACTGGGAATCCTAAAGGAGTAATGATTCAACACCGTTCGTTGGTTAATCGATTGAATTGGATGCAACGCAAATTCCCAATTGGAGAAGGCGACGTTATATTGCAAAAAACGCCATTTACATTTGATGTATCTTTATGGGAAGTATTCTGGTGGTCGATGGTTGGTGCTTCGGTTCATATGTTAGAGCCTGGTGGCGAAAAGGATCCAGAGTTACTGGTTAAAACAATCGAAAAACGCAGCATAACGACAATGCACTTTGTTCCATCGATGTTGAGTATATTTTTAGAGTATGTAAAAAACAACCAAAAGTCGTGTGATTTATCAACGCTAAATCAGGTTTTTGCCAGCGGAGAAGCCTTATTAAAAAATCAGGTAGATCTATTTAGCACATTAATAGAATCCAAATTTGGAACAGCTTTAATCAATTTGTACGGTCCAACGGAAGCGACAGTCGATGTATCTTACTATGAGTGTCGGCAGTTGAATGACAAACAGAGTGTACCGATTGGAAGACCGATAGACAATACAAGAATTTATATCACGGACGACAGTTTAAACTTAATGCCCATTGGCGTCCCGGGAGAATTGTGTATCAGCGGAGATGGACTGGCAAGAGGGTATATCAATAGACCAGAATTGACTGCAGAAAGATTTGTTAATAATCCATATGAACCAAATGGCAAAATGTACCGAACGGGTGACCTCGTTAGATGGTATGAAGATGGCAATATTGAATATTTGGGAAGACTTGATTTCCAAGTAAAAATCAGAGGTTATCGCATTGAGCTTGGAGAGATCGAGGGAAGACTAAAAGAACATAAGTCAATCAAGGACTCAGTTGTTGTAGACCTGGCCGATGAAGGTGGCAATAAGTACCTATGTGCGTACATCGTTAGCGAAGATGAGGTGACAATTCAATCGTTGAAGGAACACTTATATCAGGATTTACCGCAGTACATGATTCCTTCCTATTTTGTTCACTTAGAAAACCTGCCTTTATCAGCTAACGGTAAAATTAATAGAAAAGCATTGCCAGAGCCTACACATAATTTAGAAACAGGGACAGTTTATGTAGCACCCAAAAATGAAATACAAGAACAAATTCTTGCTGTGTGGCAAGAAATTTTAAAAAACGATAAGATTGGGATTGCGGATGATTTCTTCACTTTAGGAGGCGACTCTTTTAAGGCACTGAATGCGGTATCAAAGTTAAACGGAATCATCTCTTTAGCAGATATTTTCCAATATCCAACCATAGAATTACTTTGGAAGCATGTGTTTGAAGCAGAAAGAGAAATCTCACTATTGAATAAACTGACAACCTCAAATGCGGATGAAAATGGCACCGCTATTGTATGTGTACCATACGGTGGTGGTAGCTCGATTATCTACAAACCCTTGGCAGAGGAAATCGATAAAGGAGGTATTAAGACTGACCTTTATGCGATAAATCTTCCAGGACACGATACGAGTGATCCAGGCGAGCTGGATACAATCCTTAATATTGCAAAGAAATGTGTTGAAGAAATTAAAAAGTTGATAAGAAAACCAGTACTTCTTTATGGACACTGTGTTGGTGTTGGCTTGACGATTGAAATTGCAAGATTGCTTGAGGAAGATGAGTACCCTGTTATTGGTATTGGCATAGGTGCAGTGTTGCCTGTGAAGAGCAATGTGTTTGTGACGCCTAAAATTGATGTTTATGAAAGCAAAAGTGATGAAGAGGTGCATAAATTCTTAAAGTCATTGGGTGGATTTGATTATCCAATGGAAGTCGAAGAATTGGCTTCATTGATGGCTAGTTTTCGACATGATGTTGTTCAAATGCGTAAATACTTTTATACTGATTATGCAGGTTTAAATCCGAAGAAATTACAGGCTCCAGTGTACAATATTATCGGGACTGAAGATCGTCTTACACGTGGTTATAATAAGAGCTATAAGAAATGGATGAATTATGCAGAAACAGTTAACGCACCAATAGTGCTCGAAAAGGCAGGGCATTACTTTATTAAAAGTCATGCAAAAGAGCTAGCAGAATCCATCTCTCAGATAGTGGCAAGCAATGAAGGCAAGATGACAGCCACCGTCACGGCAAAGCAGAGCCACATTAACTGTCCATAGAGCCGCCTTTGATTATTGGGGATTAATGCATAAGTTTGTATTCTTTCGACACACACCACATTGTGAGGCCGTAGTGTTGGTGATTAGGGAGTAGGAGAGATCAATAAATCCTCTGTTGAAAATATTCAGCAGAGGATTTTATAGTTTAATTTAGCTTTTACCTAACACCATTAATCTACTAGCTTTAATTTCTTGCATAAAGTATATAACTGATGTACACCCCGAACTTGATGATGATTTATCTGATTTAAATGTTTCTGAAAATCGTTTGCAATTTTGCTAAGTTTCTCAGTATCATTGAAATCAAGTTCTTGTATTATTTTTTTAATACCATCAAGAGAGTAGGTATAAGAATACATTGATGTTTTAAGAGCATGAATTACAAGAATTTGACGAATGTGATTTTTATAAAATAGGCGGTATTTGTTTTCTTTATTTCTTGGGGTTGTAATAAGTCCGACTTTTTCCCAATGTCTGATTGTTGTAATTGGAATCCCTGTTTCTTTGCTAATTTCATTTATGGTTAAATATTCTCTCTCGTCATTTTGACTAAGGAGGGGAGCACTTGCTTCCTTTATATTCTGCATCGTTTTTTCAGATATGATCTTTTCGTTGTGCAAGCTTGATTGAGCCTGATTGGTGAGCCAAAATGCGGAATCGACATCTTTTGCCATAACTTTTTTCAACACTTCGCCAACAATCCAAATTCCAAAACCATCTGCCATAGCTCTGATACATTCAAAATAAGCAACATGTTCATTCGTGTAAATTCTATACCCGCTTGCAGAACGTTCGACTTTGGGAATCATGCCCCACTCTTCGTAATGTCTCAATGAGCTTGTACTAATATTAAGCTTTCGGGCTATATCAATAGGTCTTATGGCCAAAATAACACCTCCATAGCTAATACCAAACATTATACTTATACTATAATGTTTGGTCAATACAATCTTTGATTTACTGATGTATAAATACATAAACTTTAGCTCTTGCATTAATGTTATAAAATTTAATTATAATCGAAAATGGAGGTGCAAAATATGGTAAAGTCAGAGATTGCCATTGAGGTCAGAAATCTAAAAAAATCCTATGGCAGTATGGTAATATTATATTTAAGTGTATTTAACAGGAGGAAAATATGGGATACGAATTTATTGAAATTTTAGGCGCAAGGGCTAACAACCTAAAAAATTTTAATTTAAAAATACCAAAGGGACAGATCACAATTTTTACAGGGGTATCGGGTTCCGGCAAATCATCCATTGTTTTTGAAACAATTGCTCAGGAAGCTGGAAGGCAGTTAAATGAAACCTTCAGCAAATTTATTCAAGGGTTTATGCCGAAGTATAGTCATCCTGATGTTGATGAGATCAAAAACTTATCACTGGCGATTATTGTTGATCAAAAAAGAATTGGTGGAAACTCCCGTTCAACATTGGGTACAATTACAGATATTAATCCATTAATACGATTATTATTTTCACGTATGGGGCAGCCACATATCGGGCCATCCAACTATTTTTCATTTAATGATCCAAATGGTATGTGCAAGACGTGTGAAGGCATTGGCAGGATCGTTACATTGGATATTGACAAGGCTTTGAATAAAGAAAAATCATTAAACGAAGGTGCAATTTTACTTCCGGGTTTTGCTGTAGGAACTTGGCAATGGAAAATGTATGCATCAACAGGCTTTTTTGATTGTGATAAAAAGGTTAAGGATTATACAAAAGAGGAATATGATAAGCTGGTTTTTTGCAAACCAGAAAAAATAAAATCCGCAATTGTTGAGGGCATGAATACTACCTATGAGGGATTAGTCGAGAGATTTATTAGGCAAAACATAAAAACAGAAGGTGAGAAATCAGAAGCATCCAAAAAGAAGATTATGCCTTTTGTAACGGAAGCACAATGCTCTGATTGCTGTGGAAAACGATATAATGAATTGGTATTATCATCAAGGATAATGGGGTATACAATCGCTGATTTAACTGCAATGCAGGTAGATTCACTTCTAGAACTGGTTCAAAAGATTGAGGATAAAAAAGTAAAACCTATAATTGATAATTTGTCCGAACGGTTAAATGATTTGATTCATATAGGGCTAGATTATGTAAGCTTGGACAGAGAAACATCCACTTTATCTGGTGGTGAGTCACAACGTGTTAAAATGGTTAAGCATCTTACAAGCAGCCTGATGAATGTGATATATATTTTTGATGAACCAAGTATTGGCTTGCATCCAAGAGATGTCCATAGATTGAATGAATTATTAGTCAAATTAAGAGATAAAGGAAATACAGTGATTGTAGTTGAGCATGACCCAGACGTTATAAAGACAGCAGATCATATTGTTGATGTTGGTCCAAAGGCAGGTGCCAAGGGTGGAAGGATTATGTTTGAAGGCAGCTATAGCGACCTTCTGAAAGCCAAGACTCTTACAGGTGAATATATGGTCAGGAGTCTGCCGATTAAGAGTAAGCCAAGGACAAGCAATGACTTCTATGAAACAAAAAAGAGTAGCTTGCACAATTTGAAAGATGTCAGTTTGAGAATACCCAAAGGGATATTCACTGTTGTTACAGGAGTGGCAGGTTCCGGCAAGTCTACACTTGTTAACTGTGTCTTTGCGAAGGAATATAAAGATGCCATCATTATCGACCAGTCAGCAGTCAGCGCAAATCTACGTTCGAATCCAGCGACCTTTACTGGAATAATGGATGAAATACGCAAGTTATTTGCTGATGAAAACAAGGTAAGCGCCGGATTGTTCAGTTATAATTCAGAAGGTGCATGTGAGGCTTGTAAAGGGCGAGGTTATATAGAAACAGATCTTTCCTTTATGGACTCAGTTGAAACCATCTGTGAGGAATGTGGTGGCAAACGGTTTAAGCATAAGGTTTTGCAGTATAAATATAATGGCAAATCCATTGTTGAAGTACTAGAAATGACAATCGCAGAAGCTGTTGAATTCTTTACGCAAAAAGAAATCATCAATAAGCTTAAGCATATCGCGGATGTGGGTCTGCATTATATGACGCTAGGACAGCCTTTAGACACCCTTTCCGGTGGAGAATGTCAACGCTTAAAACTTGCCAAGGAATTAAGTAAAAAGGGTAATATTTATATCATGGATGAGCCTACAACTGGTTTGCATATGTCTGATATCACCAGTATTTTGACCATTATAGACCGTCTTGTTGATAAGGGAAATACAGTTGTTGTCATAGAACACAACCTTGATGTAATTCGTAATGCTGACTGGGTTATCGATGTAGGTGTTGAAGGCGGCAGCAGAGGCGGACAGATTTTATTTGAAGGAACACCTGGTAACTTGAGAAACTGCAAGGAGTCTATTACTGCGAAATACTTGTAAATAGGTTGGAAAATAAGTGCCAGATACGACGTTAGCGGTTATTGTGTAAAGGGTGTAACTATAAGCTAACAAGAACACGCCATCCACTGTGAGGCCGTAGCTTTGGTGGTTAGGGAGTAAGAGAGAAAAACAATGAAACCTCTGTTGTTATTAAGCAACAGAGGTTTGCTATTTTAAACAAGTTCTTAAGTTCTGTAACTGGTACAATTACAGCGCAAACTTCCTGTTTACGCTCTGGAAGCGTGTCAGAAAGTATGGCGCTTTTTGTACGGGAATTACATTGCGGCAAGGACGTAAAGTTAAATTGCTTATAGGTCATGAATTAATATTAATTCCAAGAATCCTCGACTGACAAATAGAACTGATATATTTTGGTTGCCGCAGGAGTTACAGGTAATTGCTAGACTGAGAAGTATTATTTCATTGATGCTTTCACGGTTTACGGGAAGTACTTAAAAAATAAGGCGTTCATAAGGAAAATTTAAGATATTAATAAGAAATTATTTAAACAAAGGCTATCCCTCTTCGGTAGAATGAAGTTATCGAATCGGATAGCTTTCATAATTTCAGAAAGAGGGCACCGGAGATGAAAAGAAAATAGATCATGTAAATGCTTAGAAAGCTTCATATGTTTGATTAAAGTAAGACATATGACTTAGAAGTGAATTATACCGCAGGAGGATGGAGGATGTCAGCATTATTAAAGACAGGAAAAAAATATAATAACAAAACAGCGCTATTCTTTCTTGCACCAAGTCTTATCGGGTTTTTGATCTTTTTCTTTGTACCCTTTGTAGGCGGGTTATATTATTCATTGGTAGACAGTCCGGTGGGTGGCAATTTCGTTGGGCTGGCAAACTATATCGATCTCTTGAGGAATACTGTTTTTTTAAAGGCCGGATATAATACCATGGTTTTTACAGCAATTGCAGTTCCTCTCAATATTCTGTTCTCTCTTGAGTTTGCTCTGCTGCTTAACAGGAGGATTTACGGCAGGAATATTATACGTATGGGTTTTATCATACCCCTGGTGGTTCCGGTCGCATCTGTTGTTCTGGTATGGCAGATATTGTTTGATATTAACGGCTCTCTCAATGCTGTTATTTCATCCCTTGGATTATTACCGGTAGACTGGATGAAGACTGATCTTGCCAGGATTGTGGTCGTAATAGTCTATATGTGGAAGAACACCGGGTATAATATGGTACTGTTTCTCGCAGGCCTTCAAAATATACCGCCGGAATATTACGAAGCTGCCGACATCGATGGAGCGAGCAATTGGCACAAGTTTACAAATATCACACTGGTTTATCTGACACCTACTACATTTTTCGTATTCGTAATGTCTATAATCAATTCCTTCAAGGTGTTCAGGGAGGTATATCTGATTTCCGGGGCATATCCTCATGACAGCATTTATATGCTGCAACATTATATGAACAACAAATTTGCATCCTTGGATTACCAGATGTTAACATCAGCTGCATTTATCATGGCTGTTGTCATTTACATACTTGTACTGTTTTTATTCAGGATTCAAAGAAGAATCAACAGTACAATAGGAGGTTGATAAAGTTATGCAGGCTACTAAGCATATAAAGAAAAAACTTACAAAGGCAGCACTGTCAGTTGTTCTGCTTGCCATGGCTGTCGTGTTTCTATTCCCTCTTATACTGACTGTTATCAATTCTTTCATGCGTGAGCAGGAGATAGAAAACAGTTACAGTATGGTAACCTCAAGCAGCGGTGAGCAGGAAAGTGTCTTATCCGGGAAATATGCTAATGTCAAGTTGATTCCGGATATGGTGACTTTGACACAATACTACACGGCTCTGATAAAAAGAACACAATTTCTGATTAAGTTTTGGAACTCGCTGATAATTGTTGTTCCGATAATACTGGGGCAGATACTGGTCTCATCCATGGCTGCATATGCATTTGCGAAGCTGGAGTTTATTTTCCGTGATAAGTTGTTTTTTACATATGTCATCATCATGATGATGCCCTTCCAGGTCACGCTGGTTCCAAACTATATCATGGCCAGTGGGCTGGGGATTGTAGGGAGCTATTGGTCCATCATACTGCCTGGAATTTTTGGTACATTTGGTGTATTTCTTATGAGACAGTTCATGATGTATATACCGGATGCATACGTAGAGTCTGCAAAGGTTGATGGAGCCAGCCAGCTCAGAATATTTTTCAGCATTATTCTGCCTATGTCGAAAACAGGGCTGGCAGCACTTGCAATCCTGGTATTCATAGACAATTGGAATATGGTGGAGCAGCCACTGATATTCCTTCAGGATATAAATATGCATCCGCTGTCGACATACTTGTCCAGCATAAATAGTGGTGAAATGGGGATAGCTTTTGCCGCATCAACCATATATATGCTGCCGATGCTACTGATCTTCCTATATGGCGAGAACTACCTGGTTCAAGGAATTCAGCTTTCAGGGCTTAAAGGTTGAGTTAATAATCACTGGAAACATAGATTATGGAAGATTGGATTGGAGGTAGGCACATAGTATGAGCGTATTAGATGATGTAAATATCAAGAGGAAAAAGCTGACAGGAAGAGCAACAAATATATTTTTTGTAATAATGTTTATTTTGACTTTTTTTTCAAGAACTATTAATAACTTTACACTGCCTAAGGTAAGTTATGAAACTCCGTCAAACGGGGCATTGATCAAGGAAGTTACGGGTACAGGGAGTGTAGAAGCTAATATTACCCAGGAGCTGTATGTAAGCAGCATTATGAAGGTAACTGGGGTCGAAGTTGAAGTAGGCGACAGCGTGAAGCAGGGGCAGACCCTTATGACTCTTGATACAAGCGATATAGAAAGCCAACTGGAGGATGAGCAGGATAAATATGCTCAGAAAAAGCTGCTGCTTGAAGAGATGATGGAGGCTGGCTCACCGGAAAGTCTGATGATCATGGATAAAGCTGTCCAGGTTGCACGGCAGAATGTGGATAAAACCCAGAAAAATTGCGACAGTAGCAAGGCTTTGTTTGAAGTCGGTGCAATAACTTCAATAAGTTTGGCTGACGCGGAAGCAGACCTGGAAAATGCCAAACTGGACTATGAGATTGCAAAAAACAACAAGGATAAGGCAGTAAATGCGAACAAAAGGGACATTGAAAGCACAAAGCTCGATATTAGTATGGCGGAGAGAGAGATAGCCGAGCTTACTAAAGAAATGAACATGAGCATAGTAACATCCCCCTGTGACGGAGTAGTTACCCAGCTATATTACTCAGAAGGTATGAGATTGACTGCTTCCCAACCATTGTACAGAATTGCGGATACAGGCAAAGGCTTCCAATTTGTTGCCACTGTTAATATAAGTGCTGCAGAATATTTGGAACCGGGTGATGAAGCCAAGATATCGATAAATTCTTTAAATGATATAACCATACAAGGAAAAGTGAATCAGATCAGCGATAACCAGCAACAGATCGGAGTAAAAAAGAATGTGTTGATTGACATTCCTTCAGAGGGATTAGTCGGAGGAGAGATTGGTACTGCTGATATCAAAAAGAGCATAGGCTCCTATAATGTCCTTGTATCTAATTCTGCAGTTGGCCAGGACACTAAAGGATTCTTCGTATATGTGCTTAAGGAGAGGGAAGGCCCTCTGGGAAACGAATTTTATGTAGAAAGAGTACCTGTTAGCATAGGTGATTCAGATAATACAAAAACTGCGGTTCTGAGCGGGGTAAACAAATCGGATAAGGTAATATCGGACAGTGACAAGCAATTATCTGACGGCTCTCCCGTCATAGTTGTCGATTAAGGAGCTGGTATGATGAAGGGAATAAAAGCTGGATGGGTCATGGTCTTCTTAGGAATTCTACTGATACTTTCACTGATAATATTGGGTAAAGCAATAGTTGATGAATGTGTACGGCTGAATGGATTTTACTCCATGAAGAAGGTGCTGGTGTCTGAAAAAAAACAGGTAGGTCAGAAGGGAGAGAACTCCTTTTCTATTGATGATATAAACAGGCTTGAGAAGGAGTTGTCAACAAAGAATATAAGCTATACTGCACAATCGGGCATGGCCAGTACTTCAGCAGTATATGGAGATAATGTTTATCCGGTCTCGCTGACAGGTATTGATTATCTATATACGCAGTTTAGAGGTCGGGTTCTGGAAGAGGGGAACTATATAACACAAAAGCAGCAGGAGGAGGGAGCACTGGTTGTCCTTATAGATGAAGAGCTGGCTTGGGAGATATTCAAAACAGATAAGGTTATAGGCAAAACCATAGATATTTTCAATACTGCCTTTACTATAGTCGGAGTTGTGGAAAAGGAAGCTTCAATCATAGGGAAATTGACGGATGACGGCTTGCCGGACGTATACATATCTGCTTCAGTTATGCTGGAGCTGGATACTACGGCACGTATTACCGATCTTCAAATCAAAACAGTCAATGCCAATACCCTGGATCAGAATACCACTGAAGTTTCGGCTGCAATCAGGCAAATAGGCAAGGACCCATCAAGCTATAATATCAGTGACTATAATCTTAAGCTTGCATTAATGGAGCAGAAGCCGCTACTTCTGGTATTCGTACTGGGTCTCGCTGCAATGCTCTCCTTGGCGGCATATATAAAAAATCTTACTAAGGAATTGTATATACTGATAAAGAACAGCTGCAAGACAGATTATTTTTCAAATGTGCTAAAGAGCAAGCTGGGGGAAATTGGAGGCAGTATACTTGAAATGGTGCTCTCACTGGCAGGAATGGCGTTAATTTGGATAGGGATAAGATTTACACTGTATATTCCTCCTGAAAACATTCCTGATGAGCTAATCAATATCTCTTATTATTCTGACCTTATCAAGGCAGCCATCCAGGGAGGCGTACAAAACAGGGGGTATGTTGCACCCCAGGCGGAGCTGATTGTTAATGCCGCCGATATGCTCCTGAACCTTTTACTCTGCGTTTCGTTCGTACTAGGCTTCCTGCTGTTGTACGCAGGGTTCCGTGAGCTTAAGGAATGGAATATGGATACCTTTAAGCTTACAACAGCATTAGGTTTGTTTTTTCTGATTTCATTGGGCATTTTGACTGTTGAAGCTTATTTGATGGGACTGCCATATGTGGTAAATGTAAAAGGCATTTTGGTAGCATGGGTTTTTATATTCTTAAATGTTGTTCGTAATATCAAAGAAAAGGAAAGTGATGTTAAAAATGTATAAAAAGATTATTAGCCTGTTACTCGCGGTGATTCTTACAGTAAGTCTTGCTGCCTGCGGGCCGAAAAGCGAAAGTACCTCAGAGCAGGTAAGTCAGAGCGGTGACGGTACAGTGAAGAGCCAGGAGTTAATCACCATTTCGGTTCCTGCGTCCAATAGACAGCTTGAAATGGCAATAAGCAGGTTCCAGGAGGAGCACCCTGAGTACAGGATAGATATACAGACTTCTTCAAGCAGCGATAATGAAACATATGTGAAAAACCTGAATACGCAGATAATGTCAGGCAAGGGGCCCGACATTATGTCAGTTGCCGGGCTGCCCTTTGAGAACTATATAGATAGGAATATACTGGCTGATATAAGTGAGTTGATGGCTAAAGACAGCAGCTTTGATATGAGTAAATATTACACCAATATCTTCGATGCATTGAAAACCAACGGCAGCATGTATGTTCTGCCCACGAGCTTTACCTTCAATGTTATGATGGCAAATCAGGAGATACTTGACCAGGAAGAAATAGAAATTGATGACAGTAAGTGGACATGGAATGATTTCAAATCAGCCTCGGAGAAAGTGACTCAGCAGGAGGTCGCAGGTGCGGGGAACCGGGCAGCATTACCCGGCGTAAGCTCTATGGATATGCTGAACCTATTTACCGGCGGCAGCTACATCAACTACATTGACGCTGATAACAAGAAAGCCAGCTTTACTTCCGAGGGCTTCATAGACCTGCTAAATACAGTGAAGGCATTTACTGATGAAAAGCTAGTCAACAGCAATGTACAAACAGATATGGTTTCGGTATTGGATGCTGCAGGCAGAGGATCGATAGTATTCTATCCATGCAACATCGATGATTATTTTATGTACTGGTTTATGAAATCTGCACTTAATGACCATTTAAGCCTTTACAATATTCCTTCTGCAGACAATTACGGTTCGAGGACCTTTACTACAAATTCCCTTTATGCCATAAACAAGAATTCAAAAAATACAGAAATAGCATGGGAATTTTTGAAGGTGCTTTTGTCAGATGAAATCCAATCACAGGCATTGCTGGAAGAGGGGTCGCAAGGGAAACCTGGAGCATCAGGTGGTATAGCTATTGGCGGTTTCCCAATAAACAGAACTGCACAGCAGCAGAAAGCAAAGCTGGCTATAGATACATCAAAAGGCATGAAAAATAAAATAAAGTTGAAGTTGGATGGCCCCGGAGAAATTTCATTAAGCCCGGCAGCCATGACTCAAGCGGATATCGACTATATAGACAAGTTTATCTCAAAGTTAAATACTTATGCCAATGCAGATCCGAATATCGACAAAATCATTCGGGATGAAGCTAAAGCATTCTTCAACGGGGATAAATCAGCGGGAGCAACTACAGAGCTGATACAGGGAAGGGCAAATACCTATCTTGGAGAATAGGTAAGCCTGCGGTATAATAAAATAACAAAAACAAAAGGGAGTGTCGCAAAAGTAGAATGATGCGACACTCCTACCTGGATATGATATCTACTTATGCAGTTTGCTGTAGACAGGCAATATACCGTTGAATCCAGCAAGAAAGGATTGATCTCTCATGTATGCCCCACCCAAGCCCCGGATAGTCATTTTCTTCAATATACTCCTGCGCAAGTTCTGGCACCTTGTCAAGCTGAATATGCTGTTCCTTTTATTCAATCTGCCTGCAGTGATAGTGATGCCTCTGGTTGCACAGTTTTTTCTGCCGATGCTGAATAAAAGCACAGTTATGACAGGCAATAGCATTTATGAATTGATGTTTTACTTTGCAGCTGGTGCTACCCTGGTATGTATACCGGTTGTGACAACTGGCCCCGTACAGGCAGGCTTTACTTACATACTAAGGAATTTCTCCCGTGAAGAGCATGCGTTTTTGTGGGGGGATTTTAAGGAACATGCCATTAAAAATGCAGGACAAAGCAGCCTCATATGTCTTATTGATCTGGCTGTGGTACTTATTATTGGAATTGATATCAGCTTTTATATGAGAATAAGCGAAAAAAACATGCTTCAGACTGCAGCAGCTTTTTTTGTAATAATATTTTTCATCATCTATGTGATGATGCATATGTATATTTATCCGATGCTGATTACATTCAGGCTTTCAGTAAAACAGATATATAAGAACGCTTTTATATTTTCTATAATCAGGTTCTTTCCAAATCTGGGGATACTCACCCTTTGCTCTGTATTGACTCTATTGCCGCTGTTACTGCTCCCTGCGGTGGGAATTTTGATGTTCCTATTCATAACAATGAGCTTAATAGGCTTGATTACCAACTTCTATGTATATCCAGTGCTGAAAAAGCACATGCTGGACAAGCTGTCTGATATGAGCTGAAAAAAGCTGGATAAACGACTACCTTATGAAAGGATTGCATTTCATATGTAGTCCTTTATATTAGTATGGGAAGTATATTAAAGCCATCTTAATAAAACCTTAAGGTTTTATTAAGAAAATTATTATGATATAAATTTTTGTTTTGAAGTACTATAATAATGAGTATTAGGAACAACTAAATAATAAAACCCGATTTTTAAGCGAGATAGTTTTTGTCAAGACAAGGCAGCGGAGGGCGCAATAGTGGGGCTATTGCAACTGAGGATAACGCAGTATTGGCGGAAAATAGCCGCTTCAAAACTGGGAAGTTATTATTTTGTTGTTCCTTAATTAGGAAGAAGGAATAGAACTTATGAGTATCAATATTTTGGTTGTAGACGATGAGCAGTCCATAGCGGACCTGATTGAAGTTTATTTAAAAAATGAAGGTTTTACAATATACAAATTTTATAACGGTCAAGATGCGTTACGGTGTGTTGAGTCGGAACAGTTAGATCTTGCGATACTTGATGTCATGCTGCCGGATATTGATGGCTTTACTCTCTGTCAGAAAATCAGGGAAAATCATAATTTCCCTGTTATCATGCTGACTGCTAAAGAAGAAGAAATTGATAAAATTACCGGATTGACACTAGGTGCGGATGATTACGTAACAAAACCGTTTCGGCCTTTGGAGCTTGCTGCCCGCGTCAAGGCGCAGCTCCGGAGATTTACCAAATATAACTCTGCTGAGCCAAACCAGGAAGAACACCTGATTGCCTTTTCAGGTCTGGTATTGGACATGGATACCCATGAATGTACGCTGAATGAAAAAAAGTTATCTCTCACTCCTACAGAGTTTTCAATTCTTTGGGTTCTTTGTTCCAATCGTGGACGGGTGGTAAGTTCGGAAGAATTGTTCCAGGAGGTATGGGGAGATAAGTATTTCACTAATAGCAATAATACGGTAATGGTTCATATCCGGCATTTAAGGGAAAAAATGCATGACAATGCAGAGCGTCCTAAATATATCAAGACCGTATGGGGGGTTGGCTATAAAATTGATAAATAAAAGTGATAAAAGAAGTAGTGATTATACAAAATTAAAAAGGAAAGTATTTTCTCGAATGCTCCTTATTGTTTTTGTCACAGCTGCAACTGTTATCCTCCTACGTTTTGTAATTCAAAAAAACTTCAGTGTTGGAGATAGTATTGTACAATTTCTAATAAACACGTTTCATATGCGTGACAGAGAGGCAATAACGATTTCACATCTCCTATTTCTTAATAATATAGAAGCTATTACACTTATTGTGATTCTCATATTCTTAGTTATTCTGCTTAAATTTTCGATTTCCTGGTTTACTAAATATTTCGATGAAGTCATTACTGAAATAGATAAACTTGCTGAGGAATCCGATGATGAAATTACTTTGTCACCGGAATTGGACTTTATGGAAAATAAGCTTAATCAGATAAAAAGCAACTTGGAAAAACAAAAGAAAGCTACACTTGATGCTGAACAGCGCAAAAATGATTTGGTAGTTTACTTGGCTCATGATATAAAGACACCTTTGACCTCTGTTATAGGCTACTTAAGTCTTCTGGATGAAGCTTCTGATATGCCTCCTGAACAGAAGGCAAAATATGTTGGTATTACATTGGAAAAAGCTTATCGATTAGAGCAGCTTATTAATGAGTTTTTTGAGATCACAAGATTTAACCTTCAAACTATTATTTTGAATAAAGAAAAAATCAATTTACTGTTCATGCTCCAGCAGATAGCAGATGAATTCTATCCAATGCTGACTCCACAGGAAAAGTCGGTGTCTGTCAATGTGCCTGACGACCTCACTCTGTGGGGAGACGCAGACAAACTGGCTCGTGTGTTCAATAACATTTTGAAAAATGCGATAGTCTATAGCTATGTAAACAGCGCCATTGACATTTCTGCTAAACAGCAGGACAAAAATATTGTTATAACTTTTACTAATCAGGGAAATCCAATACCGCAGACAAAGCTTGAAACTATTTTTGAAAAATTTTACCGATTAGATTCTGCACGTTCCACAAACACTGGTGGAGCAGGATTAGGTTTGGCAATCGCACAAGAAATTGTCACGGCTCACAATGGAACAATCTCTGTGGAAAGCAACACAGAAAATACTACATTTACAGTAAAGCTTCCGTTTTAATAGAATCTTAAGAAGTTCATAAGAAGGAATTCCAACATAGCTCCTTCTTCTGTGTTTAAATAGTATCAGCACAGAAGAAGGAGTTGTTTTATTATGGTACGAAAAGTAAAAAAGAAAAAGGCAAGAATGCGCAGATTTGTAACATTTATGTTGATGGTTGTAATTGCCGCTTTTGTTTACAAATTCATCAATACTTCAGAAAACCAATATATATTTGAGAAAGAATATGACGATAGAAGAACACTGGATCCGATCTCAAAGATAGAAGCTGATACCTCTGTCTCTATATCTCCTAATAAGCTCAACAGTCCTAATGCGATTCTGATCCGTTTAAAAGATCATACCATCCTGATGCAGAAAAATATTGAAGAAAAAATCTATCCTGCTTCTTTAACTAAAATGATGACAGCCATTGTTGCGATAGAAAATTTACCTAATATAAACGGAAAAATCAAACTTACCAATTCTACGTTTCAGGGGCTGTATGAAGCGGATGCATCAATGGCAGGTTTTCAACCGGGTGAGCAGGTCAGGGCAATTGACCTTATATACGGGGTGCTGCTTCCTAGTGGGGCAGAGTCTTGTATTGGGCTTGCTGATTACATTGCAGGGTCGGAGAAGGACTTTGTAGGGGTGATGAATCAAAAGGCGGCAGATCTCGGCATGGACAACACCCATTTTGAAAATTCCACTGGACTTCACAATGAAAACCACTATACTACAGTCAAAGATCTGGCTATTCTTCTAAGCTATGCTTTGCAAAATGATACTTTCCGGGAGGTTTTTACGTCGTCTCGTCATTCCACAGGGCCTACGAATAGGCATCCTGATGGGATAACCTTTTATAGTACCATGTTTAAAGGGCTTAGTAATCAAAGCATTATTGATGGGGAAATTTTGGGAGGAAAAACTGGATATACCGATGAAGCCGGTCTATGTCTCGCGAGTCTCGCCAAAGTGGGTAAACGAGAATATATTATGATTTCAGCTGGTGCTAACGGGGATCACCATTCGGAACAGTATAATATTATCGATGCATTAGCTGTATACAATAGTATAGGAAAATAATAAGTTCTTCATAAGAATTTATTAAGATTTTGATAAGCAAAAATTCCAACATCGCCTGCCTGATTTCGATAAGATGAAATTGTCGAATCGGACAGGCTTTTATAATAAGAGTTACTGAGAGGTTTTTGCGCTTGCCGCAAAACCTACCCGAATTAGAAATAGTATGCGATAAAAGCAAAGAAGAATGTTATATGAAAGGATAAATCTAAAACATGGCAAAAATAGGAATTGCAATTTATGGATGCGGGCAGGACGAGTCTGTTTTGTTCCGAGAGACGGCGCCTCGCTTTGGCGTTATGCCAACTATCACAGATGCAGGGGTATCTGAAGCTAATATTGAACTGGCATTTGGAAATCGATGCATCAGCGTCGATCATAAAACTCAAATCACAAACTCCATTCTTCTTGCGCTCAGCCAAGCAGGTGTAAAGTATATCTCCACAAGAAGTATTGGATATAACCATATTAATGTAAAATACGCGGAGAGTCTTGGCATATCCGTTGAAAATGTCGCTTATTCACCCGATAGTGTAGCTGATTACACATTAATGCTGATGCTGATGGCGGTGAGAAATACAAAATCCATTATCAGCCGTACAGATGTACACGATTTCAGATTGAATGATGTACGGGGGAAAGAATTACGTGATATGACCATTGGGGTGATTGGCACAGGACGCATTGGCGCAGCAGTTATGGACAGGCTGCGGGGCTTTGGCAGCCGCATATTAGCCTATGACCATCGTCCCAAAACCTCTGCCGATTATGTTCCTCTTGATGAATTGTTACAGCAGAGCGATATTGTAACGCTCCATACACCACTTAACGCGGATACAAACCATCTTATTAATCATAAAAGTATCGAGCAAATGAAGCACGGCGCATTTATTATCAATACTGCACGGGGTTCACTTCTTGATACCGATGCGCTTATTCCAGCGTTGGAAAGCGGTAAACTAGGAGGTGCGGCGTTGGATGTACTCGAAGGAGAGGAAGGAGTTTTCTACTTTGACTACAGTAAAAAAACCATTGAAAGCAAACAGTTGCTGCGGTTACAAAAATTACCGAATGTAGTTATTACTCCGCACACCGCGTATTACACAGAACACGCCCTGAGCGATACTGTTGAAAATACTATTAACAATTGCCTGAAATTTGAAAGGAGATAGCAGCATGGATAGGTTGAAAATAGCAATTATATTTGGAGGCTGTTCCGAAGAACATCCCATCTCTGTTAAATCTGCGCAAGAGGTCGCAAAAAATCTTGATATCGAAAAGTATGAACCCTTCTATATCGGCATTACGAAAGATGGTGTATGGAAGCTTTGTCAGTATCCTGACGGAAATTGGGAAAACGGTAGTTGCTACCCGGCTATGCTGTCACCAGACAGAAGCGTACACGGATTGCTTGTTCTGGAGCAGGGGCAATACAAAACTATTCGTTTGGATATGGTGTTTCCTGTTCTGCATGGCAAACTTGGCGAGGATGGTGCGATGCAAGGTTTATTGGAACTTTCCGGCATCCCCTATGCAGGCTGCGATGTCCAAAGTTCTGCTCTGTGTATGGACAAATCCCTTGCTAATATCGTCGCTAGAAACGCGGGAATTGCTACGCCAAATTTCTGGACTGTCACGGCAAACGAGAATATTGATGCCGATGCGCTTACTTATCCCGTTTTTGTAAAGCCGGCCCGTTCGGGTTCATCATTCGGCGTTAGTAAAGTATGTCGAAAAGAAGAATTGCTGAGTGCAGTGGAAACCGCAAGACAGTATGACTCTAAGGTGTTGATTGAAGAGGCTATCGTTGGAAGCGAGGTAGGATGTGCGATATTAGGGAACGATATGGATTTGATTGCAGGCGAGGTAGACCAAATTTCTCTATCTCATGGTTTTTTCAGAATCCATCAGGAAAAAAAGCCTGAAAACGGTTCCGAAAACTCAACGGTAACCGTTCCCGCTGACATATCAGCAGAGGCGCGCTTGCTTGTTCAGGAGACAGCAAAAGCTGTATATCGAGCCTTAGGATGCAGGGGACTTTCGCGGGTGGATATGTTCCTGAAGGAAGATGGAAAAGTAATACTTAACGAGGTTAATACTTTGCCTGGTATGACCTCATACAGCCGTTATCCGAGAATGATGGCAGCCGCAGGGTTGCCGTTAAATGAAGTGATTGACCGGATTGTGTCGTTGACATTGAAAGGAGAAAGATAATGAAAAATGATTTTGTCTATGTAGATGAGTTTGTATCCGGAATACGTTGGGATGCTAAATACGCTACATGGGATAATTTTATTGGCAAACCGGTGGACGGATATGTAGCAAATCGAATTGTCGGTACGAGAGTTTTGTGCGCAGCCCTGGAAAAAGCACGTGAAAGCGCCGCATCTCTTGGCTTTGGTTTGCTTCTTTGGGATGGTTATCGCCCTCAATGTGCCGTAGATTGCTTTCTGCACTGGTCAAAACAGCCTGAAGATGGGCGGACTAAACTAAAACACTATCCGAATATTGACAAAAACGAGATAATTGAAAAAGGATATGTGGCTGCTAGGTCAGGCCACAGTCGGGGCAGCGCAATTGACTTAACACTTTATCATTTAGCTACCGGTACACTTGTTCCAATGGGCGGCGACTTTGATTTGATGGATTCAGTCTCACATCATGGAGCAAAAGGAATCACGCAAGTAGAAGAGAGAAACCGTCAATACCTTCGTTCTATCATGGAGGCTAGCGGTTTTGTTTCATACGATTGCGAGTGGTGGCATTACACACTGAAACACGAACCTTATCCAAACACATATTTTGATTTTTACATCACATAGTTGAGCCGGCTCAAAAATGCCAAAAACATTGAAAATATTTATAACAGCTAATTTTTAGGCAACATAATCTATATAAGAAAGGTGCTTGTTACAATGGAAATGACGGTACGCAAAATCGTCGCTGCGTGCGGCGGAAAATTGCTCTGCGGGAACCCGGATACGGTGGTGACCTCGGTGGTGACCGACAGCCGGCAGGTGACTAACGGCTCCCTGTTTGTCCCCCTCAAAGGAGAAAAGACGGATGCCCACACCTTTCTGCACGCCGTATTCGCCTCAGGCGCGGCCGCCGTGTTGACGCAGGAGCATAGGCGGATGGAGGGGGAAGAAGCCTGGATCGCGGTGGATTCGACTCAACTGGCGCTCCAGCACATTGCCGCCGCCTATCGAGAGAGATTTACCATCCCTGTCGTTGGGATCACGGGGAGCGCAGGGAAGACGACGACGAAAGAAATGGTCGTCCTTGCACTCTCCGCAAGATACAACGTAATGAAGACGAGGGGAAACTATAACAGCCAGATCGGGCTGCCGCTGATGATGTTCGAGTTTTCTAGGGAGCACGAAGCGGCGGTGGTAGAGATGGGGATGAGCGATTTCGGCGAAATGGCGCGCCTTGCGAGGGTCGCCCAGCCGAAGTACGCCGTCATGACCAACATCGGCATTTCTCACATCAGCCAGCTCAAAACGCGTGAGAACATCCTGCGGGAGAAGCTGCACATTACCGACTGGTTCACACTGGGTTCCGTTCTATTTTTAAACGGGGACGACCCGATGCTCGCCAAACTCCGTGGAAGGACAACCTATGAGACTGTCTTTTACGGTACAGCGCCCTGGTGTGATTTCCGCGCGGAGGGAGTTACGGTTCAAAAGGAAACCACCGCTTTCCGCTGCATTGCTACCGGGAGAGAGAGCGTCGATGTGACCCTGCCGGTACTTGGAATGCACCATGTTCTGGATGCCCTCGCCGGTCTTGCCGTGGCGGAGCGGCTGGGCGTGCCCCTAGACCGGGCCGCCGCCGCGCTCCGGGATTACCGCCCCCTCGCCATGCGCCAGCAGATTTACTATGTCAACGAGGTCACCGTCATCGACGATTCCTATAACTCCTGTCCTGATGCGTGCAAAAGTAGCCTGAGCGTTCTTTCGATGTTCCAGGCTCGCCGCAGAGTAGCCGTGCTGGCGGATATGCTCCAACTGGGGGAGTATTCCCGACAGGCACATTTTGAAGTCGGTGTCTGCGCCGCGAAAAACGGAGTCGATATTTTACTCACCGTCGGTCCGGAGTCGAAAGCCGTGGCTGAAGGCGCCCACTCCGTCCGATCCGAGATTGACTGCTGCGTTTTTGACAATAACGATCAGGCCGTAGCAGAGTTGAAATCCTTTCTGTCTCCTGGCGACGCAGTTCTGGTCAAAGGCTCCCGCGGCATGCATACGGACGAGATCGTCCGTGCCCTGATTTAGTTTTCCGGTTCCTTGGAACTGACTTTCACATATTCGTATCCCTCCAAGCTCGCCAGTTTGGAGGGATTTCCTTTGCTAATCCAAAATGTCATTAACTATAGAAGACTGTTATAAGAAAATCTTAAGAAGTTCATAAGATGGAATTCCAACATTGCCTGCCTGATTTCGGTAAGATGAAATTGCCGAATCGAACAGGCTTTTACAAAAAGATTTACTGAGAGGTTTTTGCACTTGCCTCATAGCCTACCCGAACGTTTCAACAAGGCGGGGAATATATGCTCACAACATAGCGCTAAAATGGGAATCTTCCATTTGCAGAAGCCGGGAGATATCTTTAGCCTTGTTATTTTCCTAAAAGGGGTCTATTATATGAAATGAAAAATGGAGGAATTATGAAAAAACGAGAACGAATTAAAACAGTATTTTTATATGGTGTTTTCATTTCCTATATACTTTTGTTAATAAAAATATTGCTCTTATCAAGAGTTTCACCCTTGGAGATGTTTAATAGTCAAGGGACTTTATTTAGGTCAATCAATCTCATTCCTTTTCATAGTATAATGCAATATATATCGGGCAGCTCTGATACTTTAAGAAGATTGGCTTTCGGCAATGTGGTTGGAAATATAGTTATGTTCATTCCCCTTGGTATATTTTTGCCATTATTTAAAAAAGATAAAAGAGTATTAGTCAATCTCTTATTTATATTCATAGTGAGTTTATTTGTTGAAATAATTCAGGGGCTTTTAAGCATCGGAGTATCAGACATTGATGATATAATTCTAAATTGTTTGGGTGGATGGATTGGTATTTTGGGGTATAAGTTTTTATTATTTATATTACGAGATGAGAAAAAAGTACATGCTGCAATCACAATACTATCTGCTATTGTAGGATTACCTGTTATATTGTATTTATTATTCATGGTGCAAATGAGATTCTGAGTAGGAATATGGTGTCAGGGAAAGCGCTTTCGCACATATTTTAAATATGCTAACAAGAATACACCTCACACTGTGAGTCAGTAGGATGAAATTAATGATCCCCTATTGAGATAAGTCAATGGGGGATCATTGATACACAATTTAAAGTAACTTAATCAGTTCTTCTAACTTTGCAGACAAAACTTTTGCAAGTTCAAAATTAGTATCATTTAAAGCCAATTCTATTTGCGTTTCAACAGATTTTTTCTTTTGTTCAATTTCTAAATAATCTTTATCAAAATGCTTAGCATATATCATCTTTCTGAATTTCCGCATACTCATTTTTCTAATCGTCCTGTCTTCAGTGATTAAAACATAGTCCATACAGTTTACTATAAAATAGAAATCATGAGAAATCATTAGAACCGCACCTTTATAGTTCTTTATGGCTTTTTCCAGTGCTATTTGTGAATATGTATCTAAATGACTTGTCGGTTCATCAAGAAGCAGCATGTTTGCTTTACTAGCAGCAACTTTAGCCAATTGGAGTAAATTTCTTTCTCCACCAGATAAAGATCCTATCTTTTGATTGATGATTTCCTCGAGACTCATTTAGTATTTCACCTTGATTTTGAGATAAATAAGCCATATCAACGTCTTTATTTACTTCAATAGAAGGATGATTGTTTTTAAATATTTCTCGCAGCAAAGTCGTTTTCCCGGTACCATTTGGACCAATAAGGGCTATTTTATCACTAGATTTAATCTCGAAGTTAACATTTTCTAGGAGTATATCATCAAAGGCAACACTATAATCAGTAACTTTTAAAGCAGTGGTTTCTTCAATTTCATGGTCAACAATGAAACTGATATCTGGTTGTTTAATATCTACAAATGGCGCTTTAATTCTACGCGCTTCCAATCTTTCTTGAGCTTTAACTCTAGCTTTTAGCGTTTTCCCTCTAGCAGCTTCAGAATTATTAGTTGCTATAAATCTTAGTTTCTTGATTAAGAGCTCATTTCTTGCAATTTCATCATCATCGGCTATAGCTAGCTCTTGTGTCTCAATTTTACATTGAAGTAATGAGAGGTTATAATCAATATATCTTCCATCAAACTCTTGGAGCTCCATGTTTTCAAGGTGTATTATTTTATTAAAACAATGATTTAATAGATATCTGTTGTGCGTAATAACTAACAATGTGCCTTTGTGTGAATTAATTAGATTTCTAAGAGCATTAAGGTTTTCAAAGTCTAAAAACACATCGGGCTCATCCATAATTATTAAATCTGGACTTTTAAGCATTTCCTTAATGACCTGAATAAGTTTAAACTCCCCACCACTAAGCTCAGTTACCATTAGGTTTTTCTGCTTGGCTAGGTCAGCTAGATATAGTTTCTTATCGATATTGCTTTCGAAATTATCTCCACCAATAGAATCAAATACGTCTAAAGCTTGTTGGTACTTTTCCAGTAAAGCATCAAGATCCGATGAAGTTTCCATTTCAGTACACATAGATGCTATCTCATGCTGCAGCTTAATAAATTCTTCTCCTATATATTCGAAAACTGTAGTTTCTTTTGTTTTGTCTAGTTGTGGAAACTGACTTACATATCCAATTCTACAATTTGGTTCTATCTCTAATTTTCCATCGAACAAATATCTTTCTGGATCCATAATTATATCTATCAGCGTACTTTTTCCACTGCCACTTGATCCTATAAAAGCACAATGCTGACCATCTTCTAGTGTAAATGAAATCTTATTATATAGATCCTTCTGCGGAAAGGAGTAGGACAAATTTTCAACTTTTATCATATTATTACCTCTCTATATTACTAAAAAGAGCCTATAAGAATAAGCTCTTCAATATATAATATTCCCATGCAATTGATTATTATTTTGTAATGACAGACCTTTAAGTTTACCGTTGGTAGCATAACACTTTTTACGACTAAGTTCAATCATTTTATAATAAAGCTTTCCAAATCATTGGCGCCAGGCACGACGTTTAGGCGGTATTAAGTAACTAGTGCAGCATAATGTTAACAAGGACACAACATCTGCTGCGAGGCCGTAGCCTTGGTGGTAAACTATTATGTTCTTAAGTTTTACCCTGGAGGATGATTTTTGGAATGATTTTTATTAAATATACGGTATGCATAAATTGCCGAAGTTTGTGGACGAAATTATGGGAATTTAAGGGGAGTTAAGAGGATTTTGTTTGTTTAGCGAGAAATTATAATTACTAATTAATGTAAAATAAGCGCCCTAAGCTTATTTACCATCTATACCCAAGACATAGCTTTTTATATTTTAGAGACTTAAATCTCAATAAGTTAATTGGGGGAGTTATATGAAGAGGATATTATTTTGTTTATTTATCATACTTTCGTCGTTTGTTTTTCAATCATGTACTAAAGACAAAGAATTGTCTTACCAAAAACCAATCTTCGGGTATGAAAATAAATATAATGATAAGGGTATTATGATTGACCCAAAGTTCATACAGTCATCTATTAATAATGAAGATGTAAAATTTTCTCAAATATGTAGCCAAGAAATACTAGATAGGCTTAATAAAATAAAATCAGGCAGTATACCCTTCAATTCAGAGATCAGCTACTTAGAGGGGTTTCGAATATTAACAGTAGCTAAAAGTCAATTATACTATTATCCGGATGATTACAGAGATGATTATTATAGTTTATTTTCTGCTGATGACGATAATGAAAGAGAACCCATAAGGGAGAATCCGAATGAAAGTGATAGTGGTATTCCACTTAAGTATACGGAGGGGATAGCACAACCTTGGTGTAGTGAATTTGTTGCATGGTGCTATCACATGGCAGGATGTGATATGATTACGAGCTTTATATACTATAATGATAATTGGAGGATACCAGGTGTAGGATATATAATTGACTACTTTTCTCAATATAAGACATGGTGTCGAAGAGAAGATTTCCCCAAAGACGTGGAATTAAATGCAGGGGATTATGTCGCTGTTGATAATGAACTACATAGTGTCATGGTTTGGGAAGTAAAAGGAAACGATCTGCATGTGATTGATGGTAATAATGGTAATCGAGTAAATGATTATTGGATAAAGAACTTTAGAGAAAGTGAAGAGATAAATGGATTTGGCTTACGGTTTGGATTTCAAAGAGCTATTTCTCACGGAGATAGAGTAGATGGTAAATGCCAAGTGGTCTATAATGGGAAAAGTAAAAAAGGCTCTTTGATTAACCTTATTGATGCTGATACAAATAGCTTTTTGGAGGGTAATTCAAAGAATAAAATTGAGGTTTTAGACATCAAATTTTCTAAGGAATATGGAATGAGACGAATAAGTATTATTTGGAATAAAAAAGATAAACCCAAGAATATAAGGATAGGTTTTTCAAATGTTTCTAAACGAAATGATTATTGTGAGTATACCAATTGGTATTCTATCAATAAAGACGAAGCAGTTACAGAGATATTTTTGAATATTAGAAAGTTCGACTCAATACTTATTGAAATGGAAAAGAAAAGCGCTAAGGATGATATAAGAATTAATGAAGTTATCGTTTATGATTAGTTAAGCATCAGTACAGTGCATATGATACATGCTATCCGAATTTATGCCATGAGGTGACAATATGAAAAGGAAATTATCTGTAATTCTTATACTGTTATTGCTATTTTTATGTGCCTGCTCTAATAAAGACAATAATGGTATATCAAAAGAAACAGCTGATGCAAGTACCACTAATCTACAGCAGAATCAAAAGGTTAAGCTTCCTGCGGGTTTTACTAAAGATAAAATTGAAAATGCCTTACTGGAGTACATTAATTATCGCTTGTGGCTGTACCCGGCTAAGATAATGGATGCCGTTTCAGAAAAAAGCTTTGATAATTATATCGGCAAGTCTATAGATATAGAAATTCGCATATACAAAACGGACTTAGGAGAGTCTGTATATGCTCAAACAAATATCGGGAATTGGCTGGCAGTTTTCAAAAGTGAAAATGGATTTGTATATTGTGATGGGCAGACGAGTGAGGGTGAATATGGCTGGCCTAACAATATAGAAGACTATGCTGTGTTTGAAAAATATTCAATTGTAATTCCGCAGCCACATAAACCTAATTATGGGTCATCCCAACGCATGGACAAGATGATAACTGCACTGGAAGCTGACATTAGAGTTTCTTTGGAGGATTTTTACAATAGCGCGGATAGATATCATGATGAATGGATTAATGTAGAGGTGTATATAGCAGACTTCTATGAGTATGAAATTGGAGCTCATGCTTGGCTTTGCAGACGAGATGGCGTTATAGTAGAGTACCCTGTAGCATTTGAAGAGGTAAATAATGAAATCAAGGTTCAAAAGATCAAGGGGTTTACCATGAATAATAAGAATGAGTTTAATGAGTTTGGAAGGCTCCAGTTTGAGAGAGATATCGGTGATGCTGTTAGACATTTTAAATGGAACCTTAAATAAGTGGCAGGCGCCTGAATCATCCAATTATTAAGCGAGTATAAGAATATGTCAACACGAACACACCATCCATGGTGAGAGTATAATTTTGATAACGAATAATGGTTCTAAGGGCAAATAAGATAGATCAACTATTATATGTAGTGGTTCTTTTGAAGAAAATAAGCAAAAATCGGAGTCAAAAAGTGTATTTTTTTGACCCCGATTTTTTGCCAGTTTTATAGATTTGCCTGCATGTGTTGGGTTGAGACCAAACAACTTACTCCGAACCAGCTTTCAGCGCCTCACTCATGGATATTTTCGCAAGTTTTTTGCCGCATAGCCGTTTGGTAACTTCGTACACGGCGAAAATCACTACAAAACTTATCAGGACATATAGCGGGTTTACAATCATGGGCATTACCAGATTGGTAATTTCTGCGACGTAGCCGTACAGGTTGTTCCCGAAAGCCAGCATTAACGGCAGCCCCAGCCAGAAGCCGATAAACACCGCTGGCGTAGAGCTGTTCAGAATCAGCTTCGCCAGCTCTTTCTCGCGGTAGCCCAATATCTTGAGCAGAGATATGGTGTTCCGGCTCTCGTCAATCATCAGCGACGTCACAAGGAAGATAATAATGACCGCAATAAGCACGGCCAAGGCAGTCACAGACGCAACTATCAGCGTCGTTGGCATGGCTAGATCTTCAAAGGCTTCGGGATTCCGCGCATCCATTACGCCGGCAAGCAGGCTTTCGTCGAAATCTATATCATGGCTGCTGAGGACGGTACGGTAGCTTCCAAAAGGTTGACCGGTCATGTGGTTGAACTCGTCAAGGGGCATATAAACAAATTGCTCACCGTAGGCTTGGACGATCCCATCGATTGTCAGGCTATATGATTTTCCATCCAGCTTATTTACAAAATTGATAGTGTCACCTTCCTTGAGCTTTAGCCTGCTGGCCAGCGGGTACGTTATATTTACTTGATCCTTGGACAGCGCGTTGCCTCGCATGTCGTTCATTTTGAGGCCGATGGAATCTGGCTTCATACCCACCAGGTAAAACTCAACCGATTCCCTGCCCTCGGGATAGCAGCGGAACGCGTTATATGGCTCTGCTCCTTCAGGTATAGCTCCATCCTGTAAATTCTGCACTTCCTTGAAGTTATACTCCAGAGGATACTGGTATCTCGCCAGCGCCCCCCTGTCCATAACAACATCCATTGAGTAGTTGAAGGTAAAACCAAACATAAGTATCATTGAGGCGGCGCTCACGCCCAGTACTAAGAACAACAAACGCGGTATACTTCGTACCTGCTCACGTATTCGAAATTTTGTATTGAATTTAAACTGATCCAGTCGGAGTGCGCGTTCTATAAAATTAACCTTTGATTTTTGCTCGTCGCCTTTCATCAACTGGACAGCGGTTTTTTTGAGTATCTTGCGTATAATAAGAAAACTTGACAGACCGATAAAAGCCACTGGCATCAGCACGGCAACCGCCAGATTTAATGCAGAGAAGTTAATACCTTTATCAGGCAGGATATAATAAATCAGCATAGAATCAACAACGGGTTTTACACAGGTTAGCGCAAGCAGTGTGCCGACAAGACCTCCCAAACCGGACAGCAACACAGGGATTGCTATATAGTGTCGGGTAAGTTCGCGGCGACGGTAGCCCTGTGCGTACAGCGTTCCGATGACTACACCGTCGGACTTAACTATTCGCATTATTATCACGCCTACAATAAGACAGCTAAGTAGGAAAAAAGCTATTGATACGGGAAAACTCATGGACTTCATGCTGGAAATGTTTGTCCAAGGCATACTGATACGCTTGTTATTCTTGGCGTCCAGCCATTCGGAAAGGGAATACCCTTTTTCGCTTAAAAGCCCATGCAACTTCGTTGTCTGCGCATTTATATTTTCTCTATCCTCAAAGTACGCCCCATAGACCGTGGCTGACTCCGGAAACGCCTCGATATCCGCGCTGGAGATAATCCCAATGCCGAAACCGCTGGTTGGCAGCACATCGTAAAGGTTCTTAAGTATAAAAACGTAATTTGGTACGGCCATTGTACCTACTATATTGAAGGTTTTGCCGTTTAGCTCAATTTGACTACCTATACTCAAGCCTTGCGTCTGGTAAAAATATGGGTCCAGCAAGATATCCCCCGGGTTTTCAAGACCCCGCCCTGAGAATACCGCCGGGATATTGATTTTGGAAGAAAGGCTGAGCAGCCGCAACTCTCCGCCAAGCTGGCTTTGTCTGTCGGGCAGTTTGATGTCGTACTGCTGGTAAGTCTCTATCAGTGCGCCAGATGCATCCTCTAGCGCCGCAATATCCTTAATGGGTTTGTCTGTCGAAAATGTCAGGTCTTCCTGTTTGTATTCTTCGGCAAACTTGACGACCATTTTTTTTAGGTTATTTGCTATGCCTGTAGCCGCAGTGAAATAAAAGCTGCCTAAAAGAATCAGAATAAGGATACCGATATATCGTCCTTTATTTTCTTTTATGATACGCCATACGCGTTTTTGCAGTGTCATTACCACTCAATCCTTTCCGCTGGTACTAGCTCGGAATTATGCGTAACTTCCGCCACCTCGCCGTTTCTCAGCCTGAGTAGGTTGTGCGCCATGCCAGCGATGGCGCTGTTGTGGGTAATCATCAGTATGGTCGTGCCAAACTGCACGTTTACTTTTTGGAGCAATGACAGCACGTCCCTCGAGGATTCTAGGTCAAGGGCTCCGGTGGGTTCATCACAGAGCAGGAGCTTTGGATTTTTGATAATGGCTCGTGCGATCGACACACGCTGCTGCTCTCCGCCGGAAAGTTCCCGGGGGAATCGGTTTTTTTTGTCGGAAAGTCCAACAGCAGAAAGTACCTCGTCTATTTTAAACGGGTGTTTACTGATGTTCGACACAACCTCGATGTTTTCGGCTACCGTGAGGTTCGGCACAAGGTTGTAGAACTGGAAGACGAAGCCCACGCTCTCCCGACGGTATTCAACCAGTTGATTGTCATTTAAATCCGTAATATGTTGGCCGTCTACTTTTACCGTGCCGCTGTCGGCTCTGTCCACGCCGCCTATAATGTTCATCAGCGTAGATTTACCCGAACCGGAGGGGCCTAATATTACTCCTATTTGTCCTCTTTCCATCTCTAGACCAACACCTTTTAGTACATGGGTAACAACCCCTGTGTTATAGCTTTTCGTAAGCTTTGATACTGATAAAAACATATTTAACACCCTATTCCTTTTTTATTAGCTATTGCATTTGTTCAAATTTATTCAGCGCACCAAAAAAAAGAGCCGGTAACTGTGCATAATCTCACATGTTATCGGCTCTGCGTCTTAGCGTCTGGCTCTTTAATAACTGATAAATTTAGTTGTTTTACACTGATTATCGTTTCCTGTTTACACTTGGGACAAAATAGTGGGAAGTTTTCAAGCACCGTATCATAAAGTATCTTGACCCGTGTTTTGTTGCCGCAGACGGGACATAATATCCACTCGTATTTATACATTTTACCATTCCTTTACTTGATGTTTTTGTTGACCACTATCATTTTAATGACTGCAAATATTAAGCTGCTTTGCGTTTATAAACCCTCATCGCGAAGATATATGCCACAAGTATAATTCCAATGCACCACGCAAGAGCAACCCAGATATCATTACCCACCGGTTGCCCTGAAAGTAGTGCACGGATGGCTTCTACGATAGAGGTCACAGGCTGGTTTTCTGCAAAGGCGCGAACTACTGTCGGCATCGTCTCAGTCGGTACAAAGGCTGAGCTTATAAAGGGAAGGAATATTATCGGATAGGAAAAGGCACCTGCACCATCCACCGATTTTGCGGACAGTCCGGCAATCGCCGCGATCCATGTCAAGGCTAGCGTAAACAGCGCCAGTATACCCGCCACGGCAAGCCATGGTAATACTCCTGCTGATGAGCGGAAGCCCATTATGAGAGCTACGAGAATGATTACGACAACCGAAATTGCATTGGATACCAGTGAGGTCAACACATGCCCCCATAGTGCGGCAGAACGCGCAATCGGCATGGAGTGGAACCGTTCGAAGATGCCGCTTTGCATATCCATAAATAGACGGTAAGCCGTATAGGCAATGCCGCTTGCAATAGCAATCAGCAGAATACCTGGCAACAGATAATTTACATAGTTATCTGTGCCAGTTTGAATGGCACCGCCAAACACATAGACAAACAGCAGCATAAATGCAATCGGCATGATAGTGACCGTGATGATGGTGTCCATGCTGCGGAAAATATGGCGCATGGAACGTCCAAGCATAACACTCATATCGCTGAAAAAGTGTTTTTTTATTGAATCCATCTACTTTTCCTCCTTTTTACCGATGATTGCGAGGAATATCTCCTCCAAGGTCGGTTGTTTTTCAACATACTCCACCTTTGCAGGCGGGAAGAGATTTTTCAGTTCTTCCAGGGTACCATTGGCGATAATCCTGCCTTCATGCAGAATGGCAATTCGGTCGGCAAGCTGCTCAGCCTCATCCAAATACTGCGTGGTTAGGAATACCGTCGTGCCACCCTCGGAAAGCTCTTTGACAACCTTCCAAACCTCAATGCGCGCCTCTGGGTCAAGCCCGGTGGTCGGCTCGTCAAGGAAGATAAGTTGAGGTTTTCCAATCAGGCTCATAGCGATGTCGAGTCTGCGGCGCATACCGCCTGAATAGGTGGAAACTCTGCGTTCAGCAGCATCTTTCAGGCCGAAGCGGTTCAGTAAATCATCCGCGACCTGACGTGGATTGGTAAGGTGTCGCAGCTTGGCGATCATAATCAAATTCTCTCGCCCGGTTAAAATCTCGTCCACAGCGGCGAATTGCCCGGTCAGGCTGATCGACTGCCGCACGCTTTCGGGCTTTGACACAACGTCGAAGCCGTTGATGGTGGCAGTTCCGATATCTTGCTTGAGCAGCGTGGTGAGTATTTTGACAACCGTTGTCTTGCCTGCACCGTTGGAGCCAAGCAAGGCGAAAATACTACCCTTTTCTACCTCAAAATCTACTCCTTTTAGAACATGAAGCTGTTTAAAGGACTTTTGCAGTCCTTTTACTTCAATTGCGATATCTTTCATTTTGAATCCTTCCCCTTTCCGAGTTTTTTAAGTATGTCGCGGTTGAGCGCCTCGCGCCAGTCTTCCGTGTATGTCCTGGCGTTGCGCAGAAGCTCGTCGCAGAACGCGGCCACGTCCTCGCCAGTAATCTCCAAAACATGCCTGCCGTCCGCCGCGCCGGCCTCTAACAGTTCTATTAGGTCATAATGGATTTTCATCATATCATAGCCGGATCCCGCCGCGAACATCCACATGTGTCCCTGGATTTTATTAAATACATATTGATAGTCTTTCGGCAGAGCCTCCACCCTTGCCATCTGTTGCTTGTACTCGCGCTTGCTCTCAATCATTTTTTTGATATTGAAGTAATTATCGAAAAACTCAGACATTTAATTGCTCCCCCTTTTACGTTGTTTTATCAGTAGCCTTTTTCATAGCCTTGTTAACTTCTTGGTTAACAGATTCTTGATAGATGTCAGCGTAAGTTTTTGAATCTTTGATTAAATCGTCGCAGAAGGCCGCTACGTCACTGCCAGTTACTTCAAGCACGCCTTTTTCCAAGGTCGCGCCCTCTTCAAAAAGATCGATAATCCCTGATAGCAAAGCCGTCCCGTCGGTTAGCTCAACAGGGCCGACCTTAAAGAGATATTTCTGAATCTCTTTATAAACAATCTGATAATCTTGCGGAAGCGCTTTGACACGGGACATGTGCGATCGCCACTCTTTTTTGCCTTCGATGATATCTTGTATTCTCATATTATCCTCCTATTTACCTAATTTTTTAGCGATATTATTGTTGAGTTGTTCGCGCCACTTGTCGCGATAAGTCTTTGCCCCTTCTTCGCCAGCCAACGCTGAACAGAAGCTTTTGATATCGTCACCTAAAACCTCTTGGACACTTTGATTGTCCTCAGCCGTTTCTTCGAGCAGGCCAAGCACACCGTCAAGAATTGGCATGAGGTTGCGACCGGTAAAATCTGAGTGCTGCCAAAGATTAGCTTTGATTTTTTCCCATGCCGCTTGATAATCAGCCGGCAGCTTTTCGGCTCGCGATTCAAAGGTTTTCAATTCTTTAGTCATGTCGTTGCCTGTGATTTTTTCCCAAAAATTCATTATTTCTTCTCCTTTAACTCATTAATTTTTGATGATATAAATTCCCATTTTCTCCAAAACTGGAGGAGCTCCTCGCGCCCTGCATCATTGAGCACGTAAAACTTGCGCGGCGGCCCCATATCGGACGGTTTTTTTTCTATGTCCACAAGGTTATTCTTCTCAAGTCGAACTAAAATGGTGTAGACCGTTCCGTCCACAACATCTGTGAAGCCGAGAGTATTCAGCCGCCGCGTGATCTCGTAGCCGTAGGTTTCTTTGCGGCTTATAATTTCAAGTACGCAGCCCTCAAGTACACCTTTGAGCATCTCTGTTATATTTTCCAGTTTAATCCTCTCCTTACTATTCTGTATGACTGGTATTAAGTATTACTTACTACTACTATATAGTAACACTGAATAGTGCGGCTGTCAATTGGATAATTTTCGATTTTATTGAAAAATGCGAAATTGGCTTAGGTTGTGATATATTGATTTATATTAGTATCTCATTTTTAAAGTTGGCTAATGTAAATTGTCCAAGCTCTATAAACTTAATTCCTAAAAAGCGGGAGTATTTTCTGACGAAGAAGACACCTCGCTTTTTTGTGCCATTTTTGCACCTCAAATTAATAATGCAAAAAAATAATTTAAGTCGCCAGGAATTATATGATTATTTAAGGACTTCACTATTTGAGTAATAGAATTGAAAATAGTATAATAATATAAGCTTCGAACTTTTATTAGAAGGTTTCACTATGAAAATAGAAAAATAGGAATTGTTATCTGAACAGCGTGGAGAAATACTCAGAATTTTAAAAGTTCGTTTTGAAAAAATATGAAACATATAAAAATCTTGAATGGGCTAAAGTAGAAGCTAAGGCGAATGAGAATACTGAAAAACTATGTTCTCTCAATGAACTAGAACACACTATCTATATAGAGACGATACTTTTACTAAAAAGCCAACAAGAAGATTTGAATTGAGCTTTATAGAGGATTAATTGAGGAGGATACATTATGAAAATTTCAAAGAATGATGCATTGATATGGTTTGATTGTTTTTCGCAAATGTCTGAGGAAGAGGAAATTAGCACAAAACATGAAGAAATCATTTATGCTGCCTTTGCACAAATTGAGGCAGCAGTCGATTATAGAAATGATATGTTAACATCGGAAATTAAAAATTTAAAAACTTTGGAAAACAGAACTTTTTTTGTGGGAAATGAAAACAAGTTCCCAAATGGATGTCGTTCTTGTCTGTTGGGCACTGGTTTGAGTGCAATTAGGAAAACTAACAAATGTAACATAGAGTGCAAGTTCTGTTATAATTATGGACAACTAGAAGATATTCCTCCAGTTGGCGAAGGTATGTGGGAAATTGGAGGCACAAAATTTTATGAGAAGGATATTGATTTACTTCTTTCTATCCAACAGAAACCTACGGGCATTTCCTACGTTTATTTAGAGCCATTCATGGAGATTGAAAAATACTATTCGGTTATAAAGAAATTTAGTGATGCTGGGATTCATCAACATTTATATACAAATGGCACTTTGGCTACTGAAAAGACATTGAAAGCATTAGCTGAAGCCGGTCTTAACGAGATACGCTTCAACTTGGGTGCTGCTAAGTGTTCAGACAAAGTTATTGAAAATATTAAAATAGCGAAAAAATATATTAAAAATGTAGGTATTGAAACTCCAATGACTCCTGAGTTTTTCGAAGCTTTTTTTAAGAAAAAGCAGGCCATCTTGGAGACAAAACTCGATTTTATCAATTGTGCAGAATTACATTTAAATGAGAATAACATAGACAATTATTATGGGGAAAACATGTATATCTCCAGACATGGCTATATATCTCCGATTTGGAGCAGGGAGTTGACTCTGAAATTTATGAGAATAGCTGATGAAGAAAACTGGGATTTAGCAGTTCATGATTGCTCAAACTATACAAAATTTGCTAGAAGTTTGAATTTAAGCAACAAAGAAGGTAAGTGGTTCGGAGCCAGTAATTATGGCTGTGAATTTTCCAAGATCCCATTTGAAGTATTTATACCAATACTAAATGATGACAATTTTAAATTTTTAAGTGAAGAAGAATTGCCTGAGGGCTATAAACCAGTATTGATCAATTATTAGAGTGTGTTGTTTAAGATACCTGAACACACCATTCATAGCGGAGTCGTAGCCTTGGTAATTAGGGAGTAAGTAAAAAAGTTTTAAAACCTCTGTTGTAAATTAAACAACAGAGGTTTGTTATTTAAGTAATAATTTTTAGATCTGAAACAGGGCCATAATAAAAAAGCTAAGACTACGGTATTTTTAAATACTATAAAGTATCATCCTTCAATATTTCCTGAACTACAAGCTTGCTTGAGAGCAAGACAATAGAAACACCAGGACCAGGATGGACAGAACTACCAACAAAGTAGAGATTTTTCACACTATCTGACTTCAAGTGAGGGCGGAAATAATTGGTTTGTGTCAGGGTTGGACTTAAACCAAAGGCAGTACCGCCGTACGAGTTAAAGCTATTTTTTAAGTCCTGAGGAGTAAGGTAATTTTCATAAACAATATTTTCCTCAATATCTCCTAAATCCGGAATGTTTTTGAGGGCTGATATGGTCTTATTTCTCATAAACTTCACCGTATCCTCATTCCAAGTAATATTTTTAAAAAATAAGTTTGGAACTCTTACTACAATGCTTATACATTCACCATCACTTGCTATCATACTATCGTCTACTCTAGTAGGACAATAGATATAGAAAGAAGGATGAATGGGCAAATGTCCTGTAAAAGCTGAATCAATATTCTCTTTAAAGTCCACATTTAAGTAAAGATTATGTACTGAAAGCTGAGGGTATCTTTTCTTTAAGCCTAAATAAATAATAAAGGTAGAGCAGGTATATTTTAAATCATCCAGCTTACTAGTTGTATATTTACCTTTATGTACATCATTTTTTAATAGAGTGTCCATGGTATAAGGAAAGTCAGCATTGCTAATGACTATATCAGCAAAAACTGCATCCTTATCTTTAGATTTTATACCAATAGCTTTGTCGCCAGAAATTATAATTTCATCTACGGTATAATTCGTTTTAATTACTCCTCCTAGCTGATAAATAGCCTTTTCTAAAGCTTTGACATAGGAGTACATTCCACCCTTTAAATGCCATAGACCATATAACTGAGATACGACAGGAACTAATGTATAGATACTAGGTCCTTCATAGGGAGATATCCCCACATATAATGATTGATAGCATAAGAACTGTTGTAGCTTTTCATCCTTAATATATTCTGAAATTAATTGATGTGGAGTAGAAAATGCTTTTGTTTTCAGCGCATTAATTATGGATGAAATGTTAAAGAAATCAAAAGGGTTTTCAAAGGATTGCTGCAAAAAGTGATCATTTGCAATCGTATACCTTTCATATACCTCTGCTAAAAGTTTCATGTATCCAATCGCAGCCTCTGTTGAAATAGATTCTAGGTTTCTTATTAATGATACCAAGTCCCTAGTAAAATCATAAAAGGTTTCATCAGGATAAAAGCTGCGATAAATTGGATCAACTTCGATAAATTCTATGTAATTCTTATAATCTAGGCTAGCATCATAAAAAACTTCTTCATAGATTTCTCGATTCATTAAAATGGAAGCGGTTAAATCAAAAGTAAATGGGTTGTGAACCAATTGATTTGTTTTACCACCTATAGTATTCTCCTTTTCATAAACCTTCACATCATATCCTTTACTAAGTAATCTCACAGCTGTAGATAAACCGCCTATGCCTGAACCAATAATTAATACTGACTTTTTCATTGTTTTCACCCCAAATTAGGTTATGTACAAAGTTAGTATTACCAATATAACTGGTGTTTAATTAATCAATTGAGGTTATGGCAATAATATCTCATCCCGTATTTACATGTAATGCAAACTCAAAGTAACATACTATGTTGTTTTAGATTGGTAGACTGTTTAAAGGCATATTGTATAATTAGTATGAAAGGTGTGATAAACATGATAGATATGAATTTAAAAAAGCTTCGAAATATAAATAAATATACACAAGAAGAGATTGCAGATAAAATTGGAGTCTCGAGACAAGCGGTGGCTAAGCGGTACATGGTTTGACTTAGATCTGGTTGGAGGGGGATTTAAACAAATCGCATATGCACTGCCATTTGCTAATGCTGTAGATGCCGGCAGAGCTGCCATACGCGGCGACTATGCATCTATTCTACCTCATCTATGGTTGGTAATTGTATATGCAACAGTTATAATGGGGATTGCAATTTTAGTGTTCCGGAAGAGAATGAAAAGCGAAAACCTGTAGGAATAAGTGCATTTGTACATGCTAACAATAACACCACATCCATTGTGAGGCAGTAGCCTTGAAAATTAAAAAGCATAATAATAGTTAAAATCCTCTGATGAAAAATTCTTCATCAGAGGATTTGTTTTTAATATGTTATAAGGTTCTGTACCTTGCTATGTGCTTCGAAAATTTTACTTTCCTCAACTTAATTATAACATATAAAAAAAAATAAATGTAGACTGTTTGTTCTCAATTGCCAGTGCTATAATGCAATAACACGTTAATGCGATTTGTTGGTGGAGTATATTGAATAATTGCAGAAGGGACAATATAGATATGCTAGTGCAATACGACCGTAAATCGTTTTTGCCCGAAGAATGTCATCAAAATGAAAAAGAAGGAATTGCTAAAGGAGGTAAGCTTATGAGTTCATATGTGCTTAGTTTTCAGGAAATTGACAAAACAAAACTCATGATTGTTGGGGGGAAAGGTGCAAACCTAGGGGAACTTTCAAACATTGTAGGAATACATGTGCCAGATGGCTTTTGTATCTCTACTGAAGCCTTTAAAAGAGTCATTGGGGAAACTCCGTCGATTAACGAATTACTTGATCAGTTGTCGCTTTTAAAGGTAGAAGATCGGTCTGGTCGTAAAAGAAAATCGCTTTTGCTGCTCGACCAAGCAACTCGTGATAAAATCGGTGAGCTGAGTGGTGAGATTCGCAGAATCATTGAAGGAATAACTATTCCTGAAGATATTAGTGAAGAGATCACCAATCTTCTCTCTAGGTTTGGAGAAGAAAATGCCTATGCAGTACGATCCAGCGCAACTGCAGAGGATTTACCGACAGCTTCCTTTGCAGGACAGCAGGATACGTATCTGAACATTATCGGAAAGGAAGCAATCCTAAAGCATATCAGCAAGTGCTGGGCATCACTGTTTACCGAGAGGGCAGTAATATATCGCCTTCAAAACGGCTTCGACCATCGTAATGTCTACTTGTCTGTGGTTATTCAGAAGATGGTATTTCCACAGGCGGCAGGGATTTTATTTACTGCTGATCCTGTCACTTCTAATAGGAAGGTATCATCCATTGATGCCAGCTTCGGACTTGGCGAGGCTTTGGTTTCCGGCTTGGTGAATGCTGATATCTATAAAGTGCATAAGGGCAAGATTATCGATAAGAAGATATCCACCAAGAAGCTGGCTATTTATGCCTTAAAAGATGGTGGTACGAAAGAACAGGAAATTGAGCTTGAGCAGCAGAATAGGCAAGCGCTGACAGATGAACAGATTTTGCAGCTTGACCGCATAGGCAGAAAGATCGAAGAACATTTCGGCCTTCCTCAAGACATTGAATGGTGTTTGGTTGATGATACATTTTACATTGTCCAGAGTCGTCCAATCACTACTTTATACCCCATCCCTGAAGCAAATGATAAAGAAAACCACGTCTATTTATCTGTTGGCCATCAACAAATGATGACAGACCCCTTGAAACCATTGGGAATGTCTTTAATGGGGTTAATATCTTATGGTCGTTGGTTTAAAGCTGGTGGAAGGTTGTTTGTTGATGTGGCACCAATGCTGGCTTCACCAGACGGCAGGAAGATGTTATTAAATAACATGAAACAACTCGAACCTCTTACAAAAGACGCAATTATGACGATAATAGAGAGAGATTTTATAAAATGCTTACCAAATGATAAGAAAGAGCAGAGTTCTGGTAATAGCGATAAAGTTAAGCCGCTTACAGATCCTCAAGCACAAATCGAAAACAATTCAGGACGCTTGGGCGAGCAGCAAACGAAGTTTGCGACCAGCCCATCAATCGTTTCAGATTTGATTAGAAAAAGTCAAATGTCCATAGAAGCGTTGAAACAAAATATTCAAGGAAAATCAGGAACAAATTTAATTGATTTTATACTAGAAGATATCCAGGAATTAAAGAGGATTTTATTTGACCCACAAAGTACAGCTGTATTTACGGCCGCCATAAATGCTTCACTTTGGATCAATGAAAAAATGAACGAGTGGTTGGGTGAAAAGAACGCAGCAGACATACTTTCTCAATCTGTACCAAATAATATTACTTCGGAAATGGGTTTGGCGTTAATGGACGTGGCAGATGTGATTCGTCCTTATCCGGAAGTAGTTGAGTATTTACGACATGTAAAAGATGATAAATTCTTGGATGAACTGGTTAAGTTTGATGGTGGACAGGAAACCCGAGATGCTATCTATGCTTATCTTAATAAATACGGAATGCGATGTGCAGGAGAAATCGATATTACAAGAACTCGCTGGAGCGAAAAACCAACGACGCTTGTCCCCTTAATTCTAAGTAACATTAAAAACTTTGAACCTAATGCAGGCAATCGTAAATTTGAGCAAGGGCGACAGGAAGCTTTGAAAAAAGAACAAGAGTTGTTAGAACGATTGAGGCAATTACCCTATGGTGAAGAAAAAGTCAAAGAAGCAAAGCGAATGATTGACCTAATCCGAAATTTCATAGGCTATCGTGAATATCCCAAATACGGCATGGTTAGCCGATACTTTGTTTATAAGCAGGCTTTGCTGAAAGAAGCGGAACAACTCGTACAGACAAATGTTATTCGTGAAAAAGAAGATATATATTACCTCACTTTTGAAGAAATTCGCGAAGCCTTAGTCACAAATAAACTGGATCATTCGATCATCAGCAAGCGAAAAGAGGAGTACAAATTATTTGAAAAACTAACTCCTCCGCGTGTCATCACATCTGAAGGTGAAATAATTGCAGGCGAGTACAAACGAGAAAATATTCCAGCGGGTGCTATGGCTGGTCTGGCTGTTTCTTCAGGCGTTATAGAGGGAAGAGCTCGTGTCATTTTAAATATGGAAGATGCTAACCTAGATGATGGGGATATATTAGTAACCGCCTTTACTGACCCTAGCTGGACACCGTTGTTTGTATCCATAAAAGGCCTCGTCACAGAAGTTGGTGGACTGATGACCCATGGAGCAGTTATCGCACGTGAGTATGGCTTGCCAGCAGTTGTGGGAGTAGAAAATGCCACCAAGCTGATAAAAGACGGGCAACGAATTCGCGTGCATGGAACAGAAGGGTTTGTAGAAATCCTATAATGGGAAAGAGACTGTAAATAGCTTATATTAGTTACACTAAACTATATAAGTCTCACTTCTTGTGAAATTTTAGAATCATAAATTAGTTATTGATGTGCTTATTTGTTTTATTTATCAATGATATTTACTTTAGAAGCCTACCTCTCACTTAGGGTAGGCTTTTGCTAATTTACTGATACTTATATTAAAATGAATCTAAATCTAAATATAACCGTTGCGAGGTGCTATTGCTGGAGGATATATTTCATCCTCTGCAACGAATTGCATTATACTATGATTTGGTCCTTCAAAGGCTAAACTGAAAGCAAAAGTATTAAATACAATAAAACCTGCAATTATTAATAATGCTGTTTTCTTCATTACTCTATCTCCTTTCTACCAATAATTTTATCTAATAAAGCTTTTGCGCTTTTTAGATCATTTTGATTTATATGATAATCAGTCTTAATGACACAGTATCTATAATTAAAAGAGTTTTCCAGCCTATAATCAATTATAGTTTGCTTGCACTTTTCAACTAAAGAATAGCAATCCCTCGCTTTATTTTTATTTCTCAAGATTGAATACATTAGCTTCATGCACAACAATCGGTGTGTTTGCAGATAGCGGGTCAAAATCATCAAGTATAACACTGATTCTCAAAAAATAATAGACCCAACTAAATATAATATTCACAAGTTTACTTTTTCTAAATCTGATAAAGTAATTGAAGAAAGCAGTTTAGACAAGACAAATACAGATGAGATTAACAAATTGCTTAACAACAAAGAAAAGCAGAATGTTGAGAAAGCTAAAACAGAAATAAAAAATCTCAAACTTGAAAAGCTAGGCTACTACGGTTTAGAAGAAGCATTTTTAATAGAATTGGATTCTCTTATCAACGATGATGCATATTTAGAAGATTATGCAGTGCTATATCCAAATAATCCTTACTTCCCACCTTCATATCAAGGTCAAAAAGGTCCGCAAGAAGTACCTAGTAGATACTTCTATGATAGAACTAGAACAATGCAGAATGCATATACCTATTATATAACTTCTGACTCTATAAGTGGCGTATATCAAGACTTAGTTCCAAGGGGTAAGATACAATGGAAATAATTCTTTGCTAAAGATCAAATCTTTTATATTGTAGCATTATGAACATATATTAGAATTGCTCTCGTAGAACTTATCTATTATGACATAGTGCAATCAATAGCCTTTAAGAGTTAGTTTTTAGACTCCAGCGCATATATAATTCCTTATTATCTGTTAATCCGGTAATGATAGGTACATAATGCGCTGGGGTATTTAATTCGTGCATTTGAGAAATTCTAACTAGTTGAACAAGCTGAATTAATGGTATAATATAGAAATGATTATGTTAAATTATACCATGGTCCAATTATGCAAAAATAATACGTTTTCTGATTAGAGGAGAGTATTTATGAAAAAAAACATTATTTATTTCTCTATTTTTGCTTGTATTATATTTCTATTAGTAGGTATGAAGTGGTATTATACTCCTGTTTCACTAAAAGATATAGTTTCAAAACAAATCGAGATAACCACTATAAGCAATACTAGTGTAAATATCTACACATCAGCCCATTTAATAAAAACTTATGATATTGAAGAAAAAACATCGATTGATGATTTATCGGATATTTTTAGTAATGTAAAAGTGAGACGTACTTTTTTTCCTCCTAACACATTTGAACCATTATTGTATGATACCTATTATTTAATGGTGAGTAATAGCGAAAAGGCAGTGAGCATAAAATTTGTGGATAAAAACTATTTAACGATAGATAAATACACGTACAAAATAGTAAATAAACCGGATTTAAAACAAATTAATGATATTACTATCACTAGTGGAATCAAAAAAGATCTTTAAATTTGATGAGACGCGGCATTAGAACGGCATAGTGGCTGGTTCATTTTCCCATATTTTAACTAGAAACACCACCCATTGTGAGGCATTAGCCTTGGCGATTAGATAGTAGAATTAAACTAAAAAACTCTGCTGAGATAAAGTCAGCAGAGTTTTATTTTGATAATAAGTGCTTAAGTACTATGCCTGATACTGCAATATTAATCAATTTTATAAATGTTTTTGACATATTAAAATATAATGATTACACTAAAAGCATGAAGTTGCGCAGCTCTCATAAATGAATATGAGGGAGGATTTATTGTGGAAGACCTATATGAAATGATTTTTAAGAGAAAATCAGTTAGAAAATTTGATGAAGAATTGCTAGTTTCTGAGAAAGAAATGAAGGCAATAAAGAACAAGATTGAAAATCTCGTTCCGTTAGATAATGATATCAGAGTTAAATTTAGAATAGTAAAGAGGACTGAAACTACATCTAAGCGTGGAGAATACTGCTTGCTTATGTATAGTGAACGAAAGCCTTGTTATCTTCTGAATGCCGGGTATATGCTTGAACAGATGGATTTATTTTTCGCCTCACAAGATATAGGTGCGTGTTGGTATGCTTTGGCTAAAACAACGGAGTTGAAGTATGAGGGTCTTGATTATGTTATTATGATGGCTTTTGGGAAGAGCCGTCCAGAACACTTCCGGAAAGACCTGTTAAAATGCAACCGCAAGGATAGTAAAACACTATGGAATGGTGAATTTAATCAGAATGTAGTAGATGTGGTTCGATATGCTCCTAGCGCTTGCAATACACAGCCGTGGAAGGTTGTAAGTGACAATAATTGTATTAAGGTGTATCGCAGCACTTTAATCAGGTCTTTCATGCCGGCGAATAAACTACCTTACTACAATTCCATTGATATGGGAATATTTCTTTGCTTTCTTGAAATTGCTTTGAAACACAGCAATTATGCGTTTGATAGAACACTAGGTATAGAGCAAAATTCTAATGAAGAAAATATAGAAATAGCTACTTACAATATTTATACAGTATTGGGAAAAATATAGTGCTGGTTGTCGATGAAAGCACAAGCTGTGGCAGCAAGAAGTTATGGAGTATATCATTACTATAAAAAAGACTGTCATTCCGGTACAAGCTATGATGTATGAAGCACTCAAGATTTCCAGGTATATAATCAGATTTCTTCTACAGAGATTGGAAACGCAGCGGTTGATGCTGCATCCAGTGAAATAATCATAATTATTATACCAATGTAGATATTAGGGAAGGACAATACTAAATATGAAAAAAAAGACTATTCTATATATAGTCACATTAATATTAGTGGTTCTGGTTCTTTCAATCAGCGTATATAACTTTACGCATACAGAAAAAGGGACCGCGATATTTGAAATCTATGATGCAATCAATGATGCAGCAATAGAAAATGCCAACATCATTATTATGGAGGAAGAAAAAGTATTTAAGGCAGACTCTGAGGGACGTGCCTTGGTACAGCTTGAAAGCAGACCAAATACCCCTAAGAAATTTATGGGATACACAGTAATGGTGATCACAGATGGATATTTGCCTATGATTGTTTATAATGTAGGTTTCTATCCCGCCGATAAGCCTGAAACAGCGGTAAAATATAGAATAAGTCTCAAAAAGCCTGAAGTATTTAGCAACGTTTCCTATACTACCGAGGTTTTGCCTACATCGAATACAGCTATGGCAGGAATCATCGAGTATTATAAGAACCTGATTAAATAACTGACAGGCATGTTTAATCTGTTATCTATGGAAAGGACAATTTAAAAAGTGCTATGAACATAAAAGATGATTTCTGTAATGAACAGGAGTCATCTTTTATAACGTATAAAAGCTTAAGAGCCACGCACGTCAGTTATTACTTCTGGGGAATTATATATAGGGAAAGAACTCTTGTCGAGAAAGAAGAACACATTGCTAATCTCGAGCGTTAAGTAGGCTAGTAGAAATCTATATCATTTACCCAAAACCCAATCTTAGCAAATGCATTAAAAGTATGTTAAAATATGGGTGAGGAATATAAGATATTAGTCAAGCAGGGTTTAGAATAAACTATTCATAAATATGCTAGGACTAGCCATCTTGCTGATAATGCAAGAGGATTGTGTGATGCAGCAACGCTTGAAGTTGAAGAGCTTAAGAAGGGGGAAGTTTGAAGATGGGAAAGGGAATAATCGGATCTTTTTTCGGTAGGGGAAAAAATGAACGGAAAATAGATGGATATCAAAATCATACTGAAAGAAGCTCGGTTACTGAACCAAGAGTAATTGAATGTTCCAGTTGCGGAGCTAAAAATTTAATAATCAGCAATTCTGTTGATAAGTGTGAGTATTGCGGTTCACCTCTAATTTATATCGAAGATGCTAAAACAGTACCTTCTGCAGCAACTGCCAAAACTGAAAATGCTATGAAAAAGAATTCGGAGTCGTCCAATCCAGCAAATGCATATACATTAACTACTGGCTTTTATACCGCAGGTATTGATATCCCTGTAGGTACGTGCAATGTTACTGCTATTTCAGGAAGCGGCAATCTTCACAGCTCGGATCACGGAATTAATGAAGTGTTCGGTATTGAACGTGGATATGTATCATCTTTTAAAGGGCTGAAGCTAAGGAAAGATGTTTCCCTGATTATAAGGGATGCGTTAACAATTAAAATTGTTTATAAATCGGTTGATAGCGGTTTTTCGGGACGCACATATGATATGTCTGGTGAAATAGACATATCAACCGGAAATTACATAGTCGGTACAGATTTTGAAGTTGGTACTTACAACATTGTCGCAGTTTCGGGGTCGGGTAATCTTCATTCAAGTGATGCTTATGTTAATGAAGTGGTTGGGCTCGAAGATGGAGATGTAAATGAAATTAAGAATGTTTATCTATCCGAAGGCTCTAAGCTAACTTTACGGGACGGTTTGTCTATTAAACTAGTACCTGAGGTTGTAAAGTGAAAAAAGAATAGTTGCTAGGCACCGAAGTTATCAAGTTATTAGACATCACTTAAACATATGCAAACTATAACACATCATCCATTGTGAGATCGTAGCTTGGGTGGTTAGAGCAGTTTGGCAATAAAAAAGATATTAAGTAACTCCCCCTGTATTTTATATATCAGGGGGAGTTATAATGTTATTGAATAGTTTCTCTTTATAAAGTATATTTTCTAAGACGTGAGTAAATGGGAGTTTGCGAAATGAATATTGAAGTATCACAAAAAAAGTCGCCTTTAAAGTTTCATATATTATTAATTGTGCTTTCATTGCCCTTTTGGATATTAGGTGTCGTAGCAGGACGTTTGGCTGACCAGCTTCCAATAAATCTTCCTATAAGTGCGCTTATGGCTATTTGTCCTATTATAGCAGCTATAATACTTGTTCATAAAGAAAATGGAGCTAGGGGCATTAGAGAGTTAATGGGAAGAACCTTCTACTACAAAGGGGTATCAAACAAGATTTGGTATTTGCCATGTGTATTCATGATGCCTCTGGTATTGCTTTTGTCCTACACAGCAATGAGATTATTGAATCTGCCCCTGCCCATACCCCATATCCAGATTATTGCTATACCGATATTCCTTCTAGTGTTTTTCATAGCTGCAATTGCTGAGGAGGTAGGCTGGACGGGATATCTATATGAACCTATGCTTAAAAGATGGAGTGCATTAAAAACAGGGGTATTTATTGGTGCAATTTGGGGGATATGGCATGTCATACCCCTGATTCAGGCTGGCAACGACCCAATATGGATAGTCTGGCAAGTAATCACTTCTATATTTAATCGAATACTTATGATATGGATTTATAATAATAGCAGAAAAAATGTTTTTTTAGGAATAATATATCATATGATGATAAATGTTAGTGTCTTCTTATTCCCGAATTATGGCTCACATTACGACCCTGCAATAACAAGCATCATATTAGGCATAGTTACTATGATAGTAACATTTCTATGGGGTTCAAAAACGTTAGCTAAATATAGATTATCAAAGAGGTAAGTTTATTGTCCGAGATTCTATTTGGATATGATATCAGAAGCAACTCTCGAAGGTACTTTATGATATGCTAAATAGAACACACCATCCATATCGAGACACTAGCTTTGGTGATTAGGGAGTAGGATTATCTCAATATCTATTATAATTCATTATGGCTAAAGTAGATTAGAGCATTGCTGGATTTATAGCAATGCTTTTTTGTTAGATTAAACAATTTGCTGGGATTAAGTTGACTTTTACGTTACGTCATAGGGTAAACTGATAAGTAGATTAGTTTTTTTATAAAGGAGTTATAGTGATAAATGGTTGATAATAACACAGTTATGAAATCTGGGAGATGTATAGAATGTGGAGCCAAGGAGACAGACGGATTTTCATGCTATGAACTATTTGGTTTTCCTCTTGTTTGGGAGCATAATGACCCGAAACTATATGCGCTGCATTTTTGGCTTGTTTCATGTTATATGATACAACATCCTTCGAATTACACAGCAGAAGGATATAGACATTTAGTAAAGTTATTTATTGATGCTTATGATAATGATTGGGATGCACCATATATTCTTAAGAATAATCGAGAGATTGTAAAATCAGTAGGAAAAATAACAAATCCTATTCCAAGTAAGGAAAGACAGCGTGAACTAAGATTTTGGCCCATGACAATTGAAGATATATATGTAGGAGGAGAAAAAAATGCAATTCAGAATATTAATAAATGGAAAAAACAAATAAGAAACGAGCTAAGATGATGAGAAAATATGCTAACTAGAACACACCATCTATTATGGAGACAGATGTGTTGATAGAGAAGTATGCAAATAAAAAACTAAAACCCTCCACTATCCTGCCAGGGTTTTAGTGGTATGCTATAATGAGAAATGCAATTTGGGTAACCAAAGATGGAGGTATTCAATGAGAACCTATAGTACTTCTGAAATTGCCGGAATAATGGAGATACATCCAAACACAGTAATGTTGTATGAGAAATGGGGCTATATAGCTCCTGTTGAGAGAAAGATAAATGGCTATAGGGTTTACACCGAAACACATCTGGAGCAGATCAAACTGGTAAGAATGGCATTAAGAAGCGATTGGATTAAATACTATATGAAGTTTGAAGTCAGCAATATTATAAGAAGTGCAGCTCAGGGGGATTTGATAAAGGCTTATGAGCTTAGCAGAGAGTATTTGATGCATATACAAAATGAAAAGAATAATGAACTTAAGGTTATGAAAGTAATCCAGGAAATTCTGAAAAGTGATTCACTGGAAGAAAAGAATATTCAGTTAAATAGGAATGGAGCTGCAAAACTGCTTGGGGTGTCAATAAATATCATTATAAACTGGGAGAGATATGGGCTTCTTGAAGTACCAAGGAGTAAAAATGGCTATCGTGTTTATGGGGAAAATGAAATAAAACTGCTTAGAGTCATTAAAGCCTTGAGGCAGGAAAATTACAGAACACAGTGCATATGCAGGATGCTTAAAAAGCTAAAAAGTAAATATAATGGAAATGATATGTTATTATCCGAAGAAACAGAGGATTCGGGTGACTGGCTGTTGTCTTTCATGTCTGAGGCTGAGCGTGATGCAAAGGAATTGATTGATTATATAGGTAAGTTAATAAGTAAAAAACAGGATGTATAAAGAGGTGCAATTATGGACGAAAAGAAAGATAGTTTATATACTATGCATGCGGATAACAATATGCAAGTATCTGAATACAACAAGATGGCAAAACCCGGAGAAATCATTACTTTTGGTACCTATCCACAGACAGCAGATGGAACTGATATAACACCAATAAAGTGGCGGGTACTGCAAAATTCAGGGAGTGAGCTGTTCGTATTGAGCGAATACATTTTGGACTGCAAGCGGTATCACGGCAAGTCCGTGGATATTAAGTGGCGTGATTGCGTGGATATTACATGGCGTGACTGTGATTTGCGCAAGTGGCTGAACGGTGAATTCTATAACACTGCATTCAATGCCACAGAAAAGGAATTCATAAAGATGACTCATTGCACGGACAATGGAGAAGGCAGCCCGGATACGGATGACAAGGTTTTTTTGCTTAGCGTTAATGAGATAAAAGATGCATCTGATAAACACGGCAAGGATTTGCGGTGTGCTATTGGAACAGACTTTGCCAAAATAAAAAAACCTGATGGATGCAACTTATATGTATATGATAAAACGAAGAAAGCTGATTATATAATCATAGACGGCAAAAAATTTGGCTGTTCATGGTGGTGGCTGCGAACACAAGGAAACAAGGCTTCACGTGTGCATTTTATTGGTACAAATCGCAGTATTCGCTGCTATGCCAATAACAGTAACGCCCGTGATGGTGTGCGTCCTGCACTAAAAATCAATCTTGTATTATAAAAGCATGATGTTTCATAAAAGCATCTGATTTATTCTATTTCCGTGGGTTGTTAAGAAGTTGCATAATGATATATGTAATCACACCGGAAAGCAGAATAATAATAATATCAGCTGCGGAAAACTGAATTGCCTCAATGGGTTCAAAGAAGAACCCATTGCCATATTTGAAAAGCACCCCACCCATCAGCACCAGCTCGCCGATGTACATGATGAGTGTTGTAAATGAGGCGGTTATAGCAGGTATAATCTTCGACAATAATTTGGTTTTCCCATAAAATATTGAGCCGCAATAAATACCGACTGTAATACCGAATATTATGAAAAATACAGACATAAGTATGGCTGATAAGGTTGAAATATTGATTGTGCCATTTCTATAAAAAGCAGTAAAACAAGCGAGTATACAAAGACCGATGAAGATCACAACGGAGACAGCTTGAGCAATAAGCGGACGCTTTTTGCCAAAATCCTGTTCTCTAAGCATTTTTGAAAAACCATATATCACATTCAGTACTGCCAGTATAATGACAATAGCAATAATATAAAAATGAATTTTAAAAGCGGGATTGTTCGCTGCATATATTGGTTCGCCGATGGATCGGAGAACCTCCGGAGTTGCCATGCACAAGCTTAATTGCCATGACTCAAGGGGCATTACTTCATACCCCTCAATCACCTTGATCTGTTCAAATCCGAATTCGGAAACAAAGAATAATACAGTTCCTATAAATGAAATGATAGGTAGAGTATGCCGCCTGAATAGCTTGAAGATTAAAGGCATGAGTGCGATGGAAGCAATTAACGCAATACATATGGGTGTGTAGGGTATGATGTATTTTTGATAATTAGCCGCATCAATATAACCATTTTCCAAATAACTGCCCATCGTTACAACACCCATGTATAGGGGATAAACAGAGGCTAAAACAACCGCAAGCAGCGACAGTAAATAAAAATTTCTATATTTCATGAATTTACACCCCTTTAATTCATCATGCAATTACCAATGAGATTTATCTACTTTCTTGGTATATTGCTTTTAAATGCTCATAATCAAATGTGCCGGTAGAAATCTTATAGCATTGGGTTTTACCACCAAGCCAAAACACGCCATTCTTATCAACCCAGAAGCTTTTAACACCTTTCTCATTAGAGGAAAAGCTCACATGGAAGGCGCTTAATAAATCCAATTCCTCTGAGGTTTTTTTAAAGCTGAGAGAGTTGAACTCATTAAACAGGTCATCAATGACCGATTGATCTGCGCCAAACATAGCATAACTTGAAACACCATAACCAATCGTAATATTATCTGCCTTTATCGTGTTGCTACTTTCCGATTTTGCACATCCTGACAGTAACAGGGCAACAACCAGTATTATAATAAAAATTCTTTTCAAAATAGTACCTCCTAAGTAGTCGCATTGGTGATAATGATTATTGAAATTACCACTACCAACGCAGCAAAGTAGAGTGAAGATAAAACAGTAAGCTTTTTGTATGATAATATATTTTCGATTCGCACCTTTGTTTTTGCTCCTCCAAAGGCTGAAGCCAAGAAAGTTTTACTAGAGGCGCAGGTAAGAATAGTGCGAGCATACTCCTTGGTTTGGGTTTGGTTTAGGCTTTTCAAGACCTTTGCATCACACGCTAACTCCATATCGGCAAAAAAGCATTTTAAGAAAATCCAAGAAAGTGGATTAAACCAATGCACGCACGCAGTTATCACGGCAATTATCCGAAATAGATTGTCTCTACGCCCTATATGCACTTGCTCATGCAGGATGATATAATCTATATCTCCATCAGCTATTGCAGTAGGAATAATGATTCTAGAGCGAATAATACCATATACAGCAGGCGATGTAATTCTGTCAGATTTATAGATATTTCCTTTAATAAGCTCTGCCGATTTCAATTCTGATTTCGTAAAGAAGTATAACAACGCTGTAGTCAGAATGGCAGCGCAGCAAACTATAATCCAAACTATCGATGCCACATTAAACACATTTTCAAGCAGATTAGTTTTGTATTCAATAGGAAAATAGCTGTTTGCCCCCATTATGCTGTTAGTGGTTGTGAACTGCGGCAGTTCTTCCCATATAACCACTGTTTTTGTGGTAAATTTTGAAATTAGGCTTAGCAGACTGTATTTATTGGCAATGCCAAAAGGCAGCCACAATCTGATGAGGGGAAGAAGCCATAAGAAATATACCGCAAAACGCGGCAGTGTTCTGATTTTACGCAGTGACAAGACAATCAATCCTGCAACACTGCCGAGAATGTTAATATTAAGTACCCAGTAGAATATTTCAGATAGCATAGTCTACCTCTTCTCTATCAGCTTTTTCAACACCTCAAGGTCATCATCGGATATATTATCTTCCATGAATGCGGCGAAAAAGGCTTTTTTAGAACCATTATAAAGCTTGTCGATAAGATTTTGGGTTTCAGCCTTCTGTACAACTTCTTTTTTGACAAGGGAAGTGCAGATAAAGTTCGGTTCAGTCCTTACGATTGCATTTTTATCGATGAGCTTTTTTATTATTGTATAAGTTGTATTCTTATTCCATCCGATTGTTTTGGCTGCCATAAGGGTAATGTCCTTTGCCGAGACGGGCTCGTTATCCCAAACAATGTCCATAATTTTAAGTTCGCTGTCAAATAATTTTACTGTATCCAAAATAAAACCTCCAGACTATTACAGTAGTATATTTATATACTATCGCAATAGTCTGGATTTGTAAAGACTATTGCGATAGTATGTGAAAAAATTTAATATAATTGATTTTTTTTTGGAATATTAAGTGATTTCCCCTACCCTATAATCAGATCAATTTACGTAAAAGTAATACAGTAAAATTGTAAAATTCCAAACTTATTGGTATCATAATAAGGAAAGAATCGATATACAAGCCTAAATAAAGAAATGAAAGATATGAAGTGATTATGAAAAAGTTAGCCATTGGAATATTAGCACATGTGGATGCAGGCAAGACGACATTATCAGAGAGTTTGCTTTACCTAAGCGGTAAAATCGGAAAATTGGGAAGGGTAGACAATAAGGATGCTTATTTAGATACCTATGAGCTGGAGAGGGCAAGAGGGATCACTATTTTTTCCAAACAGGCCATCTTTGAAATAGGTGAGACTCAGTTTACCTTATTAGATACCCCAGGGCATGTAGATTTTTCGGCTGAAATGGAGAGAGCACTTCAAGTGCTGGATTATGGCATTTTAGTGATAAGCGGCGCAGATGGGGTGCAAGGTCATACCAAAACATTATGGCGGCTGCTTGATAAGTATCAGATACCTGTTTTTTTATTTATTAATAAGATGGATCAGCATGGGACGGACAAGGAAAAATTAATGATAGAATTAAAAAAGCAGTTGGATGATGGATGTATTGAATTTGGACAAGTTGAGAATTCTAGTTTTTATGACCAACTGGCCATGTGTGAAGAAATCATGATGGAGTCCTTTTTGGAAAAGGGACAAATTGAAACTTCGCAGATAAAAAAAGCTGTTATTGAGCGCAGAGTTTTTCCGTGTTTTTTTGGTTCTGCATTAAAATTAGAGGGTGTAGATCAATTTATTCAGGGCATTGAGAAATATACCATGATACCTTCCTACCCCGATGAGTTCGGAGCTAAGATATTCAAAGTAACAAGGGACGAGCAAGGGAATCGTCTTACACATATGAAGCTCACAGGTGGAAAGCTTAAGGTGAAAGATGTCTTAATATCTGGCAGCTGGGAAGAGAAAGTTAATCAAATCCGTATATATTCCGGACAGAAGTTCGAGGCAGTAAGTGAGGTGGAGGCAGGTACTGTATTCGCAGTAACAGGACTCAGCCAAACCAGGCCGGGAGAAGGCTTGGGGATAGAGCAAGCTTCAGACACGCCAGTATTGGAACCCGTATTGTCCTATCAGATTATACTGCCTGAGGGCTGCGACCCAAGAGCGATGATTCCCAAGCTGCGTCAGATTGAAGAAGAAGAGCCGGAGCTTCATATTATATGGGATGAACAGTTACAGGAAATCCAGGTACAGATCATGGGAGAGGTGCAGATTGAAATTCTGCAAAGCCTTATACAAAGCCGTTTTGGTGTTGAGGTGGCCTTTGATACTGGAAGGATTGTGTATAAAGAGACCATTGCCAATGTAGTAGAAGGAGTAGGGCACTTTGAGCCATTGCGCCATTATGCGGAGGTCCACCTGTTATTGGAGCCGGGAGAGCGGGGAAGCGGTCTGCAGTTTGGGGTGGAATGCAGCGAGGATGTTTTGGGTAAAAGTTGGCAAAGACTAATTTTAACCCATATGGAAGAAAAAGTGCATAAAGGAGTTCTGACAGGGTCTGCGATTACAGATATGAAAATTACTTTAGTCTCAGGCCGAGCACACAATAAGCATACCGAAGGCGGAGATTTCAGGGAGGCTACCTACCGTGCGGTGCGCCAGGGCTTAAGGGAAGCTGAATCCATATTGTTGGAGCCTTATTATGCCTTTCAGCTGGAACTGCCTGAGAAAATGGTAGGAAGAGCGATGACTGACATTGAGAAAATGCATGGCACATGCGAAGTCTCACAGACAAACGGCGAGATGGCGCTACTTGTTGGTAATGCCCCAGTCATTACTATGAGGAACTATCAAAAAGAGGTAATTGCCTATACAAAAGGCTTGGGCAGACTGTTTTACAGCCTGAAAGGGTATGAACCATGCCATAATGCAGAAGCGGTTATAGAAAGCATCGGATATGATTCGGAAAGAGACGCGGCAAATCCAACAGGTTCTGTATTTTGTACACATGGTGCAGGTTTTTTGGTGGATTGGGATGAAGTAAAGGATTATATGCATGTTGAAAGCTATCTTCAAAAAAAAGACGATTTATCAGGAGAAGCAGCCCTAAGCCAGGCATTATTCACAGCGGATAGATGGATTAGTTTAGATGAGATTGATCAAATTATCAATAAAACCTTCTATGCGAACCAACGGGAGAAATCTGCCTGGAAAAGTCACAAAACAGCCCGTGACAGTTATTATGAACCGGCTATATATATGAACCGGCAGAAAGAAATCAAAGAAGAGTATCTCCTTGTGGATGGCTATAATATTATATATGCATGGACTGAACTGAAAGAGCTTGCTGATGGGAATATGGACGGTGCGAGAATGAAATTGCTTGATTCTCTAAGTAATTATCAAGGGATTCGAAAATGTCAGATAATCGTTGTGTTTGATGCTTACCGTGTTCAGGGGCATCTTGAGGAAGTAATCGACTATGATAATATCCATATCGTATATACCAGGGAGGCACAAACCGCGGACCAGTATATTGAAAAATTTGCATATGACAATCAGAAAAAATATAATATAGCGGTTGCAACCTCAGATGGTTTACAGCAGATTATTATAAGAGGAGCAGGCTGTTCCTTATTATCTGCCAGAGAACTCAAGGCTGAGATTGACGGTGCTAAGGAAAGAATAAAGCAGCAATATAAGGAAGTATGGAGAAAAGACCCTAATTACCTTATAGATGCATTGTCTCCCGAAGAAAAGCAAAAGGTTGAAGAAATGATAAAAAAAGAAAGTGATAAGTAAGCCGTTGAATATTTTATTCAGAAGAAAAATTAAATCCATGGATTACCTTAAAAGTAATCCATGGATTTTTATTATTTTTTGTTTTACGAATACCACGGGCTATGCCCGTGGTTCAAAAAAGCTTTTAGCTTTGAGTAGAAAAAGAGTAACCTCCTTTGTTAGAATTAATACTGGTCCGCCAACCGCATTAACAACAAAGGAGGTTACACAATGGATAGTCAAAGTTTAGCACATAGCAAATGGAATTGTAAATACCATATCGTATTTGCACCTAAATATCGTAGGCAGGTGATCTACGGAAAAATCAAGGTTGATATAGGAAAGATTTTAAGAAAGTTATGTGAGCATAAGGGAGTAGAAATCCTGGAAGCAAATGCATGCCCAGATCACATACACATGGTGGTGAGCATACCACCGAAGTTAAGTGTTTCAAACTTCATGGGTTACTTGAAGGGAAAAAGCTCACTCATGATATTCGATAGACACGCAAACCTGAAATATAAGTATGGAAATAGACAGTTTTGGTGCAAAGGATATTACGTTGATACTGTGGGGAGAAACAAAAAAATAATAGAAGAGTATATAAAGAACCAGTTGCAAGAAGATATTGCGAGTGATCAGATAAGTATGAAGGAATTATTTGATCCGTTTAGTGAAGATCCAGATAACAAGAAGAAAAAATAAAAGAGCCCCTTGAGGGGCTGCATGAGAAATCTTTGCAGTTGGCGGATTTTTCAGCGTGTCTTAAGACACAGCCAGTAACATGCCCTTATAGGGCTAGAGCAAACCACCCGTTTTACGGGTGGTTATGATTATTTTATAAAAATTACTAAGCTTTCTTAGATGCTGGTATTATAATGTTAAGGAATGCGTTTAATGCTACTCCGGTTATTGCAGCCAAGCTTAGGCCTGTAATTGAAACAGTTTCGTTTATCTTTATTCCGATATTAATACCGGTCATGTTTTGGAAGTATGATCCCCATAATCCTAAGACTAATACTACAATCATCACAATAACATTTACCGCATTGAATTGAACTTTGTTATTCTTTATCGTTTGTACTCCTACAAGAGCAATCATTGAGAATAACATCATGCTTATACCACCCATAACAGGAGTTGGTATAGTTCCAAGGAAACCACCAATCTTAGCTACGAACCCAAGTACTATGGCAAATACTGCAGCTAATCTTAATATTGATGGATCATAGTTCTTTGTTATAGCTAGAACTCCTGTGTTCTCACCATAGGTTGTATTGGCAGGTCCTCCTATAAAACCTGCTAATAATGTTGCAAGTCCATCACCAAGGAGAGTTCTGTTTAGTCCTGGATTTTCTATAAAATCTTGACCAACAACTTGTCCGTTTGTTGTAATATCACCAACGTGCTCCATGAAAACTGCCAGCACTACCGGAGCAAGAACTGCTATAGCAGGTGCGCTGAACTTAGGCAATGTGAATGCTGGAATTGCAAGTAGTGGTGCATTTACGAATGAAGAAGGGTCTACTTGCCCAATAATATATGCTACCACATAACCTACTACTACAGCAGTTAGTATTGAAAGCTGTTTTAAAAAGCCTTTGCCAAAGAAGCTTATGCTAAGTGCTGTACCAAGAGTTATTATAGCAAGTACAAAGTTTCCGCTTGCCATTCCAAATGCTACCGGAACAAGGTTTAATCCTATTACAATTATCATTGCCCCAATTACATGGGAAGGAAGATATTTTCTTATAAAATCCATTCCGATTTTTCTGATTACTAAAGACATTAATACATATATCAGACCTGCAACCACTATACCACCTTGAGCATATGCAAGATCACCATTGTGTGCCTCTTTAACAGCTATTATTCCACCAATAAAGGCAAAGGAAGAACCCAAGAAAACAGGAACTTTTTTCTTTGTTACTCCGTGAAATATAAGAGTACCTAATCCTGCTGAAACCAATGCAACAGATGGATTTAAACCTGTAAGAATAGGTACTAATACCGTAGCACCAAACATTGCAATAAGATGCTGAAGTGCAAGAATCACTTTCTTTGATAAAGCTAGCCAATTAGTTTTTTCTGAAGTTTTGACTTCGGATTTCGTTAATACATTCTCTGACATAATAATGCCTCCTTAATTTTTTTAAAATTGAGGAGAAGAGTTTGCTCTTTTCCCCTTTTCAGCCTCGCCGGGCTAATTTAAAGGTGCTTACATTTATAATGTTTATCTTGCCAGCCTCTCAGGACTGTTTTAAAGATATTTAATTATTCATTTTGTGTAATATTAACACGTTTATAAGACAATTGCAATATAAATTTATAATAATTATTATAAATTTATGTCGCAATTGTTCGACTTTTGTTGAGCCACTGTGGTAAGGTTATAGGCATGTACATAGACAGCGTCTGCATTTAAGGCTTGAAAAAATAACATTAAAGGAATATTATCATAAATATAGAAGCAAAGAAACAGCTCGATAAACGAAGTTTTACGAAAGGAAACAAAATATGAACAATACCCTGATTGTATATTATTCGCTTTTTCAAAACACAAAGAATTTAGCATTAGAAATAGCAAAACAGACTGGTGGTACTATAAGAGAATTAATTCCTGATAAGAACTATTCCTTTGACTATAATACCGCCGCTAAAGAAGTAAGAAGTGAAATTTCTAGAGGATTTTGCCCTAAGCTAATATCTGGAAATGAGTCACTAGACGATTATCAAACAATATTTATAGGTACACCTAACTGGTTTAAAACATTAGCCCCGCCAGTTATGAGTTTTCTTAAACAACATGATTTTACAGGCAAAACAATAATCCCCTTTTGTACTCATGGGGGTGGTGGATTTGGTGAAATTGAAAATGATATAGCTAAAGAATGCTCAGAATCCATAATTCTACCTGGTATTGAAGTAAACGGTACTGCTGCATCGGAAGCGGTCACATATTGGCTTGAGACAATTGGGAACGAATTATAATATATTGTGATTTATCAAGATAATGATAAGGCTGCTTTTCCATAAGGGGGAAGATAATGGTTTACTTAAATGTCTTTACATTTCCAAATGAGGATATGGAATTTAACTTTTTTATGAAGGTAAAAAGAACGTGCTATGACTCTTTTTATCCATTTAAGATATTATCAAGACATGGATTAGAAAGAATTGATTTTGAGCCAATTACCATTTTATATGGGGGAAATGGTTCGGGAAAATCAACTGTATTAAATGTGATAGCGGAAAAGACTGGAATCAACCGTGATTCTATCTACAATAAATCTAATTTCTATCCGGACTATGTCGATATGTGTGAGATGCATTTGGAAGCTGACGTACCTGAAAATAGCAGAATTATTACCAGTGATGATGTTTTTGATTATATGTTGAACATCCGTAACCTCAATGATGGAATTGACCAAAAACGGGAAAAGCTTTTCGAAGAATACTTAGAAGCGAAATATTCTAGGTTTCAGATGAAATCTATAGCAGATTACGAGCAGCTTAAAAAAGTAAACAGTGCTAGAAGTAAAACCCAGTCCCGTTTTGTGAGAAATGAGTTAATTGATAATGTACGGGAATATTCCAATGGGGAAAGTGCATTTCGGTATTTTACTGAAAAGATTGGTGAAAATGGACTCTATCTATTAGATGAGCCCGAAAACAGCCTTTCT
>JAQZBD010000218.1 GCA_029239235.1 Herbinix sp. | reverse complement strand
AACCTGAAATAACTGTCGGAATTTATAGACATCCTTAATGCGAAGCATTTGATAAATACATACCACAAGCTCGGCTCCAAAGGTACCGATTACAGCACCTGAGGCACCATAGAATGGAATTAACACTAAATTTAGAACAATATTTGTTAACGCTCCAAGTGACACTGACCATATATACACATGCTCCCTGTGAAAGGGTATCAGATATTGGGTCTGCACCACATTAACGATACTCATTGGTATCATAACCATGGCGAGCTGCATTGTCAAAAGAATGGTAGGCGTATATTCCGTTCCAAAAAACCATGGAACAAAGTTTGGTGCTACTCCGGCAATACCAAAGCAAAGTGCACAGCAGATAAAGCTATTAAATCTGATAGAATTTCTCATTTTCTGCACAGCTTCGTCAATACGATTATTAGCCACCAGATTCGATATTCTTGGAAGCATTACCGTATCCAGTGCCGATAGTATTCCCTTGGGAATATTAATAATATTTTCAGCATATGCATAAAAAGCCACCACAGCCGTGCTATTTACTATAATTCCAAGCATGATCTTATCCAGCCAATTGTAAATGCTAAGAGCAAACAAAGGAATAAACAACTTGGTATTCGGAATAATATGACAGAGGACATCTTCCTTTTTCAACTTCACTCTCTTTACCTGACGAAATAAAAAGGGAATCAATTGCACCTGCTCCAGCAGAAAGCAAGCTGACATGATACAGGTGTAAATCCATAGATCTTTGTCCGAATGTACGAATACGAATACGCCAACAATAATCAACGTTCTGGAAATTAAGCTTCGTATCATGGTAATCCGAAACTTTTCCATGCCATAGAAAAACCAACTGACATCAAATAATACGGATGCCACATAGATAAGCTGCATCCAATATACTAATCTATCTTCCGGGAAAGCAGTCAGAATAAGCAAGATAAAAATTAATATGGAACTTATTCCGGTAATCACCTGCATGCAATAGATACTCCAAAACACCTTACTTCGCTGTTCTATATTCTCTCTGCAGGCAGCGATGCTCCGGTTTCCGTAATTATCCAGACCCAGCTTGCCAAACATAATAAAGTAGCAAGCGACCGTACTGGAAAAGGTATAGCTTCCAACCTGATTTGCTCCAAGTACACGGGCTACATATGGTGTGACCACCAAGGGCAATATGCAAATAGATAACCGGTATATCACATTATAGATATAATTTTTCTTTTCATCTGAGCCCATAATAAAATTTCCTTTATCGTTCAGCAGACATCTCTTTCTCTGCATTTTCCTGAATTTCAACCTTTGTATGTCGATCAAAGGCTGTTGCTGAAATTGCGATATCTCCTATTAATATGACAGCTTTTTCAAGTGATTTACACCTTGCAAAGGCTTGATGATTAATGGAGAGTACTTTCTTCGGAATTTTTACCAGCTTTAGGCTGGCGCAGCCGTAGAAGGTACGTATATTAATACGCTCCATTTGATTCGGAAGCTGAAAATAAGTCAAAGCTTCACAGGCCTGGAAGGCAGATCTGCCAATATATTTTAATGTGTCAATTTGAGGTATTGCAGCACTTTCCAGACTTTTGCAGTAAGCGAAGGCATAGCTTCCAACCTCTGTTAATGTACCGGTTAAAAGAACTTTCTTCAACCTCAAACAACCCATGAATGCACCGTTCTCAACCATCTCAATCATACTTCCTGATCCAAATTCAACGGTTAAAAGACTAGTACAACCCGCAAATACATACCGTGGAAGTTTAACAATTGCAGTAGGGAATACACTTCCCGCCTTTTCTTCTCCCCTACTAGTATAAGTAAATAGTAATCTTTTTAGGGAGCAGCATTCCACAAATGCACCTCTTCCTATATAGACCACACTGGAAGGCAAGGTCACCGTTTCGAGAGACTTACAGACTGCAAAGGCATATGCACCGATTCTCCCCAGACGGCTTCCTTCCTGAATAATTACATGCTTCAGGTTTTTACACTTATGAAAGGCATGTGCCTGTATTTCCAGAACAGTACTTGGAATTTCAATAGAAACCAATTGATCACAGCCGTAAAACATACTGCTCTTAATAACAGTCACATATTCCGGAATTACTAAACTTTTCAACTTATGGTCAAATACAAAATCCAAAGTTTTTCGCTCATTATAATGGCGCGCAGAAGAAAAGACAACCGGCTTTTCCTCTGACCTTTCCACTGAGGTAAGAGGTATTAAACCTTTCATTTTCTCAACTTTTCCTCCTTGAATACGGAGCATATCCCACTTAATACGAATATCTTCTTTCATTATGGAAAGTTCTCTTCGGAGAAATTTTAAAAAATACCGGAACGTTTGGACGAGCTTTTTTATTAGTAAGATAACAGAACGCCCCGGAGCCTTGATAAAATAAAGAAAGGCATATGCGAAATAATTCAGCCACATATAATTAATTTTTGCAAGATGCAGCATTCTTACATAGAACTTTTGTGCTGCCCTTTTATTTAGTAAAAAAAAATCCGTATATTTATATAGAATGTTTTGCCCGTCTCTTAGGTTATTCCAATCATAATCTTCATTATCCGGCGTGACCACGCATTCACATAAAGAAAGTGGCAGGTTCAGAACCTTTTGATTTTTACTAAGTCTAAGCAGCATATCTCCGTCACAAAAATTTACGAAGTTGTCATCAAAGCCTCCTGCTTCCTTTAGTGCCTCTGTCCGATAAATCACTTGGGCAGACATCTTCACCGGATTGTCCAAAAGCCAGTTGGCGTTATCGGAAGATAATTGCCAAGCTAACGGCTCTACTATCACATGGGATTTTCTTTTATCGATCAGAGTACCATTGCTAAAAGAGGCTGCAGCTACTGGTTCCTCTCTTAGCTGTTCCATCTGCAAAAGTGCCATTGTTGAATCCCAAGCATCATTACTACTAAGAAAAGCAATATATTCCCCTTCCGCTTGATGCAGCGTGTAATTACGTATCTCAGCAATAGAAAGAAGTGGATCCATCTGAAGGTAGTTCACACTTGGATACGCAGCTAAATCCTCTTGTAAACCAAGGCTATACATGCTATTTGGTTCATTAGCATCCACAACCGTTATTTTAATCGGAGTATATATTTGATTAAGAACACTGTTTAAGCCACGCAAGATACTCAAGGAAGTATTCCTTCTTGCAATTAACACAACACTTAATAATGGATTCCACATATCCATTTCTTCACCCCGACTTCCTGCTATCTTTCAAAATAAAATTACCAAGGCTATACATGCCTGTATGGTCTGTTGTAGAAAACGTATTTGCAATCTGAATCGGTTGCTGCGACTGAACATCATAAATACCAAAACATAAAATATAACTTCTCTGACTCCATTCCCGGACAGGAATGAATGCCTCTAGTTCAACTTTCTCATTCGGCATCCACCTACGGGTATCTGTTTCAACAGCACACTCATACACCTCCGAAGATGAGGCAGTGCGAACAACAAATTTAACATCAAATTTATGGTAGCAGGGCGCAAAACCCATGTTAGTAATCTTGACTACGGCCTTTAAGGAGCACTTATCCCCATGAATTGATAGCGTGGCCTCCCCTAAAGTAAAACGATACCCCAGATGTGCTGCAATATATTCAAAAGCAGTTTTATCCTTCCACACGGAATTGGCAGAACCATACCGATTAGCCCTCCATTTATTAAGAACCACTTCATCATATTCACAGTGCAAATAAGATACCCTCATTTTCTTTAAGGTTTCTATTGCCGGTTCCACATCATTATAGCGGCATTCGTTAATTACTTCACCGCCATTTGTGACATATCTGCATAATTTATTCTGAAATTCCAGCTCCTCTTCACGAAGCCATTTGTCACCGTAAGCCTTGGTATCTGCAAGGCTAATACTTCCGTAGGTTCCGAAATCCGCTTCTGAAGCCATAATAGCATCATTAAATAACGCAAATCGTGCCTTTTGAATATCCGTAAAGGCAGTTTCTTCATCAAGGGGTTGATAGGTCTTAAAGATCATTCTCCAGAAGCTGGGACAGCGTAGTGCAATCTGGGTTTTATCTCCGGTGCATTCATATAGATGCCTTGCCAAACGCGTCATATTGCGTTCGCTCAGGTAACGGGAACTATGCATTTCTCCCCAACTACCAATAAAGAGTCCCTGTAAAATATAAATATTGTCTGTAAACTCCTTTAGTAAAGGAGATAACTGGCTCATATGATCTAATATAATCGAAACATCCTTAGGCTCATTTAGTACACCTTTTCCTTCCCAGTCATATACAAAACGCAGGATGATCTGTTTTCCCTGAGAGGAAAAATGATGAATGATTCGTCTTACGATTTGCAGTGCCGATTCTGGCAATGGTACCTCGTTAAATGGGAGTAAATTAATCTCCACAAGACAGAGCTGCTGGGTTAGATCAGTCTTAATATCTTCAATAAATGCTCCTTCCTGAATCCTCTCAGAGTTTACATAAAAACGAAAGATTGCGTATAATCCACAGTACGGATTCCGGAGTACTTCCGCTTTTTCCGTCCTAGGCAGCGGTATCCACTTTATCTTTTTAATTGTACACTTTTGTGGCATAAATGAACCTTTCTTTCCCCTCTTTTTGATACACACAGTTGAGCTTATTTCTGTATTCTGTTTTTAATTCTGGTGATCACCGTCATAATGCTTAGCGGCATGATCATCATGTAGATCATCTGTTTAAACAGTCCGGTGTGCATACTGAGACCTGCTGTTCTTTCATGCATGACTGAGGCTGTTTCCTCAACTCGAAAACCTAATAATAACATCTGTATTATCATATTGGCATCCGGGTAGAAGTAATCAAAGTTTCCATAATTAGAATAATATGTAAACGCTTTTCTGTTCAAACCCTGTAAGCCGGAGGTTGGATCCGTAATTGTTTTTCCTGTAACCCTCTTAATAATCCAGGAAAACATAGCAAGTGATACCTTTTTTAGCCCAGATATCTTAAAGGAGTGACTGCCTTCCACAAATCGTGATCCAATTACAATATCAGGGAACTCCCCCTCTGCGTCCGGCGTCGTAAGACATTGATAGATATGAGAAATATTAGATATATTATGCTGTCCATCGGCATCCATTTGAATGACATACTCATAACCACGGCGAACAGCATACTTATACCCTACCTGAAGTGCAGAACCATAGCCTAAATTAAATACATGAGTAACTACAGATACATCATAAGTCTTAGCAATAAATCCGGTCTGATCCGCAGATGCATCATTAACCACCAAAATATCAGCAAAGCTTTTGATCTCTGGTGTACATAACTGATCAAATAATGGCATCATATTTGCTTCTTCATTAAATGCTGGGACTATAATCAGTACTTTATTCATAGCTACCTTCCTTCTCTTCCTTTAGCAATGCCAGCATGGATTCCAGATCTTTTGGATACTCCAACTTTTTCTCTAATACATGCTTAGCATATTCTTTTTGTAATCCAGGTTCATCAATAAGCCGCTCCAGCTCACGAACTAAATTCTCTACATTCAGTGTCAAGAGAACACCATCATATCCTGATTTAATCTGTTCCGTATTTCCGGTGCAATCTGAGGCTACAATTGTTTTGCCTAATATTTGTGCTTCCTCGATTGCTATACTCTTACCTTCAAATCGGGTGGCATGCACATAGATGTCTGCCTGTTTCATAAATGGATAAGGATTGTCTTTCGCTCCCATTAGAATAAAGTATTCCTCGACACGATACTTTTTAATCAGAGTCTCTAGATTTCGCCTTTCCATCCCTTCGCCAATTACATACCACCGCACTGGATAACCATCATCTCTCAGCTTTGCCAGCGCTTCAATTGCAATATCATATCCTTTCTGATAGTGCAAACGCCCAACCGTCACCAAGCGGATACCATCAAACTCATCCGTAAAGCCAATTCCTTCTTCCGCTTTCTTACGTATTGCATTTTTGTCCAATAAGTTTCGTAACAGCTCTACCTTATCCTTATATTCAGGATAAACACTGCAAAATTTTTGACCAACCTCCTTGGAGACTGCAAAGATCTTCTCCACTCCCTCATAACAGTTCTGATCCATCAGCGGCGTATAACCGGCTTCTTTATAATCAATATGAATAAATGCTGCCTTATGATGTGCCTTAACCTTATCAGCCAGACAATAGGCTGCAGCTCCTTCAATATAAGCCACCGCTAAGTCATAGCTTCCCTCAATATCCGGGCGTCCATCTGCTAAAAGTCTCCATAGTAATTTATCATATTGCAGCTTCCTACCCAAAGCTCTTTGCTCCTTAATATTTCTGATCATATAGCCAAGTAATCGAAAACCGGTCAGCTTATAAAAGAATGAGAATATCACGGACTTTAATATACACAAGTGCCCA
>JAQZBD010000012.1 GCA_029239235.1 Herbinix sp. | reverse complement strand
TTTTCACCTTATGCAATAGATAAAGAGAAAACGCCTACCCTTTATAAGATGGTTCGGGAAGGTTTTGTATTTAATAATTTTTATACAGCGTTATGGCAGACCTCTACCAGTGATGGTGAGTATGTTGCACTAACAAGTTTAATCCCGAACGGCACAAGAAGTATGTTTAAGGGCAGGAAAAATCTGTGGCCTTTTGCATTAGGCCGCCAGTTTGACGACCTTGGAGTTGCAAGCAAAGCCTATCATAATCATACCTATACCTATTATCAGAGAGATGAGACCCATCCGAACCTGGGATATATTTATAAAGGATTAGGGAATGGGCTGAAGCTTAAGACCAAATGCTGGCCGGAATCAGATTTAGAAATGATGCAGTCTACTGTGGATGAATATATCAAGGAAGATCAATTCCATGCCTACTATATGACCGTCAGCGGACATATGAATTATACCTTTATGGGAAATAGTATGTCGTCTAAAAACAGAAAGCTTGTGAAGGATCTACCGTACTCCGATGATGCCAAAGCCTATATTGCTTGTCAGTTGGAATTAGATCGTGCCTTGGAATATCTGATTCAAAGGCTGGAAGAGGCTGGAGTCGCTGATCGTACCGTAATCGCCCTTAGTGCAGATCATTATCCCTATGGCTGGGAAAAGGATAAATTAGATGAGCTGGCAGGTCATGAAATTGATCCTAGCTTTGAGATTTATAAAAATCATTTCATCCTGTGGAATAAAGGGATGGCTAAGAATATTGTCATTGATAAACCCTGCTCCAGCATGGATATCCTTCCGACTCTGTCGAATCTTTTTGGAATTACCTATGATTCCAGGCTGTTAATGGGTCAGGATATTCTCTCGGATTCAGAACCATTGGTATTTTTGTCAAATCGGAGCTTTATTACAGATAAGGTTAAGTATAATTCCGAGACTGGAAAAGTTATCAACTTGACAGATGCCGATATGTATTTTCAGATTAAAACATTCAAAAGGAAATGATATTCAACTTCGGATAACTTGTTTTGACCTGTTCGATTCTTGAACAGGTCATTAAAATGGAAAGGCATGGGTGTTAGAATGAATAATATCTTGGACTATATTCGTTGGCGTGGCGATTTATCTTTTGAGGTATCACCTTTTAATGAAGTTGATAATATGATTCTTGCCAAGCTAAGTTATTTGAATTTCAGAGGTATTATAGGTGCGGATCAAAGCTATGGAATACCGCTTTATCAAGCTGCAAAAGCTTATTTTGCCTTTGGTGAAAACGGGAATATTCAACCTGGAGATATCAGGAAGGACGAATTGATAGAATTGCTAAGGCTTATGGCTGGCAGCAGACGTTTCTCGGAATTGATTTTATCAAACTATGTTGATGTAATTGATTTGGAAAAAGAGATGCAATTCGCAGCATTGACCATTCATCTCGGGAATTATTGTTCCTATATAGCATTTCGGGGAACAGATGATACCTTGGTGGGATGGAAAGAAGACTTCAACATGAGTATAATGGAGGTAGTTCCTTCCCAGATGGAAGCATTAGTCTATTATCGTAGAATCTCAAGGACCTATGATAATCACCATTTTATTCTTGGAGGGCATTCTAAGGGAGGGAATCTTGCCGTATATGCAGCCGTACATACTCCCGAGGAGGAGCAGGTTCGGATTACGGCCGTATACAATAACGATGGTCCTGGTTTTCATCAGTCCATGTTTCATAGGCAGGAGTATCAAAAAATATCTGATCGTATTATCACCTTGATTCCTCAGTCTTCCATCATAGGAATGCTGTTGGAGCATGAAGAAAATTATACGATTGTGAAAAGCTCTCAAAAGGGTTTTCTGCAGCATTATGGATACAACTGGGAGGTAGAGGGTACTAGCTTTGTTCATCTCAAAAACATAACCCAGGAGTCTCAGCTGCTTGATATCACCTTAAGGCGGTTCTTATATAGCTTATCAATTGATCGAAGAGAACAATTTACAAGTACCCTATTTGAGATATTATCAAGCAATGAAAGCAGAACCTTAAATGATATTCGAGTAGGTTCGATCAGAGCACTGAAGGCTATGCTAAAAACCTATGATAATCTGGATAAGGATGTGAAAAAGGCAATCAATAATACCATATCCTTACTTTTTGCGGAAGGAATAAAAAGCATCCGTGAGGTCAATAATTCAGAGGAGTGGAAGGGAAAGCTTCCGGTGATTAACATAAATTGGCGCAGGCGTACGGAGCGGTTAAAAGAAGAAATTATCCTGAGAGAGAAGGATATTCAGCAAAAGCTTTTTAAGCTGGGTGGAAAGGATACATAACCATTTTTTAAACAAAAATAAAATTTTCTCTTGCTTTTAAAATATGGATATGCTAATATAAGTCGAAAATACGATGATATCGGCTAAGAAGGAGACTTTGTTCTACCGAAGAACCGAAAGACAGGAATGGTGAGCCACCGACTGAGAGCACACCAATGGTGATAAGTAGAATACGGAACACTCCGGAGCCCGCGAATTGAACGATGAGTAGGTTCGTGCGTTGCACGCGTTAAGTGTTGTAGGAAAGCTGGGGAGCTTATGCTCTCAATGCGGGTGGTACCGCGGGAATTAAAATTCTCGTCCCGAAGGAATGCATACAATTGATATATTCAATTGCATGCAGCATCTTCGGGGCTTTTTTTATACCCAAAAGCTGTAAAGCCTAAGGGTAAGAATAGATGGGTTTACCAAATCAATTCTTTAGCTTCGAAGCTATGCGAAAGTAAATGAAATGTATCGTTCAGAAGAAGAAATTCATCTGACAACAGAACATATCAGGAGGCTATATTCTACTGATAGGAGAGCATTTAGGAGGATTGATACCATGGAGTTCATTACAGGAATTCAGAAAAAAGAAACCAGTGAAATTAGAGATGTATTAAAGGGTGAATTTTCCGGAGACGTTACAATGAAAGGATATATTCACACAATTCGTGATATGGGTGAAGTGGCTTTTGTTGTTCTTCGTAAAAGTGAAGGTTTAGTTCAATGTGTATATGAAGAGGGCGTAGCCGGCTTTGCGTTAAAGGATTTAAAAGAAGGTATGACAGTTGAGGTAAAAGGCTTTCTGCATGGAGAAGAACGTGCTCCACAGGGTTTTGAGGTACGATTAAAGAGTATTGAGGTTTTAACAAAGCCGAAGGAAAACACCATGCTGCCAATTCCGATCTCAAAATGGAAGATGAAAACTTCGTTAGAGACAAAGTTAAATTATCGTCCGATCTCTTTACGAAACATCAGGGAAAGAGCAATCTTTAAGATTCAGGAAGGAATTGCAAGGGGCTTTCGTGATTTCATGTTCTCTCAGGGATTTACGGAAATACGTACACCTAAAATTGTTGCCGGTAATGCGGAAGGAGGAGCGAATGTATTCAAATTAGAATACTTCGGAAGCAAGGCATTCCTCGCTCAAAGTCCTCAGTTCTACAAGCAGACTATGGTGGGTGTATATGACCGTGTATTTGAGGCGGCTCCTGTATTTCGTGCGGAGAAGCATAATACAACCAGACATTTGAACGAATATACCAGCTTGGATTTCGAGATGGGTTATATCGATGGCTTTGAAGATATCATGGCAATGGAAACAGAGATGCTTCGCTATGTTTTCAACCTACTGAAAGAATCCTATGCAAAGGAACTTAAGATTCTGGAATTAGATTTACCGGAGCTTGATAAAATCCCAGCGGTACGCTTTGATGAAGCAAAGCAGCTGGTAGCCGATAAATATGACCGTAAGATAAAGAACCCTTATGATCTGGAACCGGAAGAGGAAGTCTTAATCGGTAAATACTTTAAAGAAGAGCACGGCAGTGATTTTGTATTTGTTACCCATTATCCATCCAAGAAGAGACCTTTCTATGCAATGGATGACCCAGCGGATCACAAATTCACCTTAAGCTTTGACTTATTGTTTAAGGGTATGGAGATTACAACGGGCGGACAGAGAATCCATGACTATGAGATGCAAGTAGCCAAAATGATGGCAAGAGGAATGAATCCAGAGGAATTCTCCAATTTCTTAATGATTCATAAGCATGGTATGCCGCCTCACGGTGGACTGGGTATTGGTCTGGAACGTCTGACCATGAAGCTGTTGAATGAGCAGAATGTAAGAGAAACAACGATGTTCCCAAGAGACTTATCCCGTCTTGAGCCATAAGCGAAAGTAAGATAAGTGATAACTACTCGAGCTAGATTGAACAAGAGTAAAGAATACTAATAACGAGCATTAATTACGAAAGGCAGGTAATCATATGAGAATAACGGAAGATACCGTAAAATATGTAGCAGCCCTGGCAAAACTAACTGTTTCCGAGGAGGAGCAGCAGAAGGTTGCAACAGACCTAGATCGTATTTTGGATTATATTGAAACAATGAACGGACTGGATACCGATGGCGTAGAACCTATGTCTCATGTACTTCCGGTGAAGAATGTATTCCGTGAGGATATTGTGACGAATCAGGATAATCGTGAACAGTTGCTGAAGAATGCACCAAAGCAAAAGGATGGATGCTTCGCAGTTCCTAAGACAGTTGAGTAGTGTGAAGAAAAGTATCTTCACATGGAAAGAACTCCAAAATGAAATACATTGGAATTTCATTTTGAACTTCTTTCAGGTTTTGTACCGCCGATAAGCGGCGGAATGTCAAAATAGAAGTATCCCATGTATAAAGGAGGTTACGATGAAAGATTTAGTGAAAATGTCTGCGTTGGAAATCGGTAGAATGATTAAAGCAAAGGAAATTACTGTTCTGGATGCCGTAAAAGCGCAGCTTGAAGTAATTAAGCAAAGAGATCCGGAGTACCATTGCTTTATCACCGTATTGGAAGAAGAGGCTTATGCTCAGGCAGCAGAGGTACAAAAGCGAATTGATGCCGGTGAGCTTGATGATTCTCCTCTTGCCGGAGTACCAATGGCAGTAAAGGATAATATATGTACCAAGGGTGTTAAAACTACTTGTGCATCCAAGATTTTATATAATTTCGAACCAATTTATGATGCAACTGTAATTGAAAAGTTAAAAAAAGCAGGCGCAGTCATTATCGGAAAGACAAACATGGATGAATTTGCCATGGGAAGTACTACAGAAACATCTCATTTTGGAGAGACAAAGAACCCTTGGGATACCTCCTGTGTACCCGGTGGCTCCAGCGGTGGTTCTGCCGCAGCCGTTGCCGCAGAGGAAGTATTCTATGCCTTAGGGTCTGACACCGGCGGTTCCATCCGTCAGCCTGCAAGCTATTGTGGTGTTACCGGCATCAAACCTACCTATGGAACCGTATCCCGTTATGGACTGATTGCCTATGCTTCTTCCCTTGACCAGATCGGAACCTTCGGAAGAAATATCTCTGACTGTGCTGTAGCACTGGAAGTAATCTCAGGTCATGATGCGAAGGATTCTACTTCCGTAAGTACAGAAAGCTTCCAGTATACCAAAGCTCTGGTAGATGATGTCAAAGGCTTACGTATCGGTATTCCTAAGGATTATCTGGGAGCAGGTCTTGAGGAAGATGTAAAGGAAAGTATCCTGAAAGCCGCTGAAATATTCAGAAGCAAGGGCGCGATTGTAGAGGAATTCGAACTTCATAGTGTCGATTATGCAGTGCCTTCCTATTATGTAGTTGCCTGTGCGGAAGCCAGCTCAAACTTATCCCGTTTTGACGGTGTAAAGTACGGCTATCATTCAGAAAAGGCGGAAGGTCTTCAGGAGGTATATAAGAATACCAGAAGTGAAGGCTTTGGAAACGAAGTAAAGCGCAGAATGATGATTGGAGCCTTTGTATTAAGCTCCGGTTATTATGATGCCTTTTATAACAAAGCACTTAAAGTAAGAGCAATCATTAACGATGGCTTCCAGAAAGCTTTCGAAAAATATGATATTATTCTAGGACCAACAGCTCCGGAGACAGCTCCTACCCTTGGGGAAAGCTTATCCGATCCGCTGAAGATGTATTTGTCCGATATATATACAGTATCCGTTAACCTGGCAGGTCTCCCTGCAGTTAGTATTCCATGCGGCAGAGATTCCAAGGGACTACCGATTGGTATGCAGTTAATCGGCAAGCATTTTGGTGAAAATGAAATTATTCGTGCCGCTTATAGCTTTGAGCAGTCCGTGGAATATGAAAGACCAACTGCAATTGCAGCAGAAGGCAAGGAGGACAAATCCTCCGGAAATCAGGAGGAAAAATCCTCCCCAAAGAAGGAGGATTGACATGAAAGCATATGAAACCGTCATTGGCTTGGAGGTTCATGTTGAGCTTGCCACCAAATCAAAGATTTTCTGTGGATGTACCACTCAGTTCGGTGGAGATCCGAATACCCATGTGTGCCCAGTTTGCTCCGGTATGCCGGGAACTCTGCCTGTATTAAATAAGCAGGTAGTAGAATTTGCAATGGCAGCAGGACTTGCACTGAACTGCTCCATCACACAGAAGTGTAAGTTTGACCGTAAAAACTATTTCTATCCCGACCTTCCAAAGGCATATCAGATATCCCAGCTCTATTTGCCAATCTGCCGAGATGGCGGTATTGAGATTGAGACAGCGGCTGGAAAGAAGACAGTACGTATCCATGAAATCCATATGGAAGAGGATGCAGGTAAATTAGTACATGATCCTTGGGAAGATTGCACCTTGGTTGACTATAATCGCTGCGGAGTTCCCTTGATTGAAATCGTAAGCGAGCCTGATATGAGATCAGCGGATGAAGTTATTGCTTACCTTGAGAAATTAAGATTAATCTTACAGTACCTCGGAGTATCCGATTGTAAGATGCAGGAAGGGTCTCTTCGTGCAGATATCAACCTCTCGATACGTGAGGTTGGTGCTCCTGAGTTCGGTACCAGAACAGAGATGAAGAATATGAACTCCTTCAAAGCAATTGCAAGAGCTATCGAGGGTGAAAGAAAACGTCAGATTGAGTTACTGGAGTATGGAAGAAAGGTAGTTCAGGAGACCAGACGTTGGGATGATAATAAGGACACCAGCTTTGCAATGCGTTCAAAGGAAGATGCCCAAGATTATCGTTATTTCCCGGAACCGGATTTGCCTCCGATCGAAATCAGCGATGAGTGGCTGCAGACAGTAAAGGTGCGTCAGCCAGAGCTTCGTGATGAGAAGATGCTTCGTTATGAGAAGGAATTTGATATTCCGGAATACGATGCTTTGATTATTACAGGCTCTAAGCATCTAGCAGATTTATTTGAAGAAACCGTTGCATTATGCGGCAAGCCAAAGGAAGTATCTAACTGGTTGATGGTAGAGACTATGCGTTTACTTAAGGAACAGGAGATGGAGCCAGAGGCAATTTCCTTTACACCTGCTCAGCTTTCTGCGTTAATTAAGCTGGTGGATGGCAATAAAATTAATCGTACTGTGGCAAAGGAAGTATTTGAAAAGATCTTTAAGGAAAATGTTGATCCTGAGGAGTACGTAGAAAAGAATGGCTTAGGTATGGTTTCTGATGACGGACTACTACGTTCAACCATAGAGCAGATTATCGCAAATAGCCCTCAGTCCGTTGCAGATTATAAGAGCGGTAAGGTGAAAGCTATGGGCTTCATCGTAGGTCAGACCATGAAGGAAATGAAGGGAAAAGCAGATCCCGGTATGGTGAATCAGATTGTAAAAGAAATGTTGGACGCATTGTAAGAGTTTGTTGTATCATCCAATAAGTTCAGTTATAATGATAGTAGAGATGATTATAACCATCATATGCATAATGGAGGGTTTACAATGGATGAAAGAAGAAAAGCGAAAAGAATGCCAATTACACTGTCACTGGAGATATTAAACTTATATAAACAGGATAATGTTCAGGTAAGTAATCTACATGCACCGATTGAAGTGGTGAATATTTCAAAAACTGGTATCGGGTTTGAATCAGAAAGTGTTCTTCCGATTGGTTATTATTTTAATGCTAATTTAAACCTTGGAAACAGCGAGGATATCTTACATTGTGTAGTGAAGATTGTACGTTCTCAACCAATGGAAGATCATAGGACATTATATGGTTGTGAGTTTGTGGGAATGGCAACTGTATTATCTTATGTATTTGATGATTATGATGAAACAATAAAAGAAGATTAATAGAAAGCCGTAGGATAGTTTTTTAGTATCCTACGGCTTTTCTTAAATCATGTTAGTATAAAAGTGGCTCAGTGTCAGGAGTGAAGTGCACCCCAAGTGTTAGAAAATCTAATATTTGGGGTGCACTTCATACTGTATCTGGAGCCCTTTTAATGGATAGGTCTATAATTTATGATTTAAACATTTGAAATAAGCCTCTTACCTTGGCAGATGAGAGTTTAACATCCTGTGTGGGAAAACCTCATAAAACCCTCACAAGCAATACACAGAATGTACACAAAGTCTATCTAGTATTATTTGGTAAAGATATTTAGATAAGGAGATTTAGATAAGGAGACTAGATATGCGAAAAAAAATAGCTTATTTGTTGTGTATAGCACTTTTGGTTGCGATGGGGTTAACCCCCATGACAGAAACAAAAATATCAGCTGCCAGCCGTGCCTCAGAAGTAATTCAGGCAATTAGCGTTATGGAAACTGACAAGGGCGACACGGCGACAGGAACGAATACTGTTACCAGGTCTATGTTTTCTCAGATGTTAATTAATTTATCCACCTTAAAGAATAATGTTTCCAGTGAAAGTAATATTACTTTGTTCAAGGATGTGAAAAAAACCTACTGGGCAGCCGGCTATATTCAGACAGCGGTAACACAGGGATGGATGACCGGGTATTTGGATGGTACCTTCAAACCGACTCAGGGTGTTAAGCTCCAAGAGGCAGTATACGGAGTATTAAAGTTATTGGGTTATAGCGACAGTGATTTTACCGGCAGTAAAATTAGCGCCATAATGAAGCTGTATGAGTCAAAAGATCTGGATTCTAATATCAGCAAAGCAAAGACTGATAAATTAACAGTAAATGATTGCATTAATTTATTCTACAATACCTTAAATGCAACGAATAAAGCGGGCACCGTATACGCCTCTACTTTAGGATATACCTTGGATTCTAATGGCGGCATTAATTACCTGTCTCTGATTAACACCGGAGTAAAGGGGCCGATTATTGCAACCGGAGATTGGGCCTCCCAAATACCATTTAGTGTATCAACAGCAAGTATTTATAAGGATGGAACAACCTGTTCCTACTCTGATATTGGTACCTATGATGTGATTTATTATTCCACCAGCTTCAAGACGATATGGGTATATGATGATAAGGTAACAGGTACCATTTCCTCCATTAATCCAAACTATACCTCACCATCGTCAGTAACCATCGGCGGTACGGAGTATAGCTTTGCAGATACCGATGTAGCATTGAAATTCTCAGCAATGGGAGAGGTGAAGGCAGGCGATGTTGTAACCATCTTATTAGGCAAGGATGGAACTGTTGTTGATGTATTAGCTATTGATGAATACAATGTCACAATGGTTGGCTATGTGCTTAGTACCGGCACCCATCTAGTCGAGGATGTAAGCGGTGATTACAGTACTTCGGATTATATAACCTTTGTAGATGCCTCCGGTAACGAATACACCCAGGACTATGATTCCGATAGCGTATATTTGGCAGAAGGAAGTCTGGTACAGGTAAAATTCGTAAACGGGTCGGCAGGTATCAGCAGCTATATCATGTCAACACCAACCTTTTCCAGCTATACCTTCACCAGCGATGCACTTTACTTAGGAAATAAAAAACTGGCTTCCGATATCAAGATTTTGGATCTGAAAAATGGCAGTTATAAAAGCGTTACACCGGAACGGTTAGCAGGCTCATCCATAGACTCCTCTTCTATCCTGTACTATGAGTTAGATGGTAGTGGACAAATATCAGAATTGATTTTAAAGGGTGTTACGGGTGATCTTGATTCCTATGGTATCTATAAGGGACTTGATTACACAAACTCAGATTCAGTGACCTACAAATATATAATTAACGGTAAATCGGATTCCATAGCTACTGATTCTGTAAGCTCCTTGAATTTGACTGAGGGTCCTTCAGGCTTTGTGATCTATGATGGTTCCGTAACATCAAGCTATGCCTTAACAGGGGTTGCGGTGTCTTCCATTGGTACCTCGACAGTTCTATCGAATACAACAAAGTACACCTTGGGGGAAAATTACAGTGTTTATATCTATGTGGGTGGAGAATATGTATTAACGACACTTGACAGGATAGGTAACCTGACAAAGTACACCGTAAGGGCATATTTTGACAAGACCATGGCAACCGGCGGAAGAGTTCGTGTTATCGTTGCAACTAGTAAATAAATAAGGATACCTTAAATACTTTGCGTAAATTTCACTTAATCCAGAACCTGAGATTAAGTGAAATTCATGCAATGCAGTACTAGGTATAAACTTTTTATATTATGGAGGTAAGAATGAAGAAGTATTCCAAATTATTAAAAAAACTGCTTAAAGTGGGAGTCATACTTGCCGTACTGATACTTGCCGGTGTGATTGGCTTTAAAACATTGTTAGAACCTAAGCTGACTGTGAAGGCTGGCAGCGAAGAAACTGTAACTACGGCAACTGTAGAAAAAAGAGATATACAGAATGTACTATCCTCTTCCGGTACCATTCAGCCCTTAGCCAGCTATGATGTCACAACGCTGGTGTCGGGAGAAATAATCGCTGCTGATTTTGAAGAGGGCGATACGGTACAGGAAGGTCAGGTGCTGTATCAGATAGCAACAGATAATCTGGATTCTGATATTGATAACGCAGAGACCACTGAGACCAGAGCAAAAAAAGAGTATGCAAAAGCCGAAAAAAGCTATCAGGAGGCACAGGAGAAATATGCCAAAGCACAAGCCGACTATAAGGAGGCAGTGTCAGAATACAGCGACGTAAATGTACTATCCACGGATACAGGTATCGTTACCAAGGTATATGTGGAGGCGGGAGATACGATTCAAGCAGGCAGTCAAATAGCTGATGTTTACGATAACAGCACCATGGTACTAACCGTACCCTTTAGTTCCTCAGATGTTACCCCGGCCTTGGTAGGGAAGTCAGCTACAGTAACCATTGATGAAACCTTTGAAGCAGTGAAAGGAAAGGTAACTAAGGTAAGTAATGTTGCAAAGTCCTTATCCGGTAATCGTGTTGTTAAGGAGGTTACAATTGAAGTGACAAATCCCGGAGGTATTGCGGATACAACGACTGCCAGTGCCAATATTGGAAGCATCTATAGCATGGATTCCGGTACCTTTGCAGTGAAAACAAATACTACAATAACCTCAGATTTATCAGGCGAAATCGCATTCTTAAATATCGAGGAAGGTGATAATGTAAGTGAAGGTGATGTGGTGCTTGTAATCAGCAAGGATTCGGTAGAGGATAAATTAAAGTCCTATTTGGATGCGATAGAATCAGCTCAGGATGGAATAGATAATGCAAAAGATAGTCTTGAAAGCAAGCAGGAAGCCATTGAGGATGCGCAGTCTTCTCTTCAGGATGTGATAGATACCAGAACAGATTATAGCATTACTTCTCCGGTTACCGGTAAGGTGATTTCAAAGAATTCGCTAAAGGGTGATACCGTAAGCAGTAATAATGGCGGAAGTTCTTCCCTGTGTACCATTTATGATTTGTCGGCAGTAACCTTTGATATGTACGTGGATGAATTGGATGTTATGACAGTTGAAGAAGGACAGGAAGTAAATATCACAGCAGATGCCTTAGCAGGAGTTGAAATCAGCGGTATTGTCACCAATATAAGTCTGGAAAGTACAACAAGTCAGGGTGTAACACAGTATCCGGTTACGGTTCGCATTGATGATGTGGGAGATCTTTTGCCGGGTATGAATGTTACCGGTGAGATTGTTATAGAAAAGGCAGAAGGTGTACTTGCAATCCCAAGTGATGCCCTGCAGCGAGGTGATACCGTATATGTAAAGGATGATTCCGTAACAGAAGCAGAGGGAGATGTTCCTGCCGGCTTTAAAGCAGTCCAGGTTACCACAGGACTTACGGATGGAGATTATGTTGAGGTTCAGAGCGGCTTATCCGAAGGTGATGAGATCTATGTTAAGAGGGCTACAACAAGTACCAATTCGGATATGATGCAATTTAACATGGGTGGAGGCATGCCCTCTGGAGGTGGTGGAATGCCATCAGGCGGCGGCAGCGGCTGGTCCGGTTCTGGAGGTTCCGGCGGCAGTGGAAGACAAAGCGGCGGCGGTGGATTCCCATCTAACTAGGAGGTCTAGACTATGAATTTAATGAAAAAGAAGCAGCAGAGTGAAGCGGAATATTCTGGGCCGTTGATACAGTTAATTGATATTCATAAGGTTTATTATATGGGAAACTCCGAGATTTACGCAAATCACGGAATTAATCTGGAAATCAATGAGGGTGAGTTTGTCGCTATCATAGGAAAATCTGGCAGCGGTAAATCAACGATTATGAATATCATTGGTGCCCTTGATGTCCCAACCTCAGGTCAATACATTCTTAAGGGGAAGGATGTCAGTAAAATGAATGATAATGAGCTGGCAACGATTCGAAATAAGATGATCGGATTTATTTTTCAGCAATATAATCTGCTCCCCAAGGAACGACTGATTAATAACGTTGCCTTGCCCCTGCTTTATTCCGGCATGGGTAAGGAGGAACGGAACAAAAGGGCAATGGAGGCCTTGAAAAAGGTAGATATCGATGATAAATACAGAAATTTTCCGAATCAGATGTCAGGAGGGCAGCAGCAAAGAGGCGCTGTTGCCAGAGCCTTAGTTACAAATCCTTCTTTGATCCTGGCAGACGAGCCCACCGGTGCATTGGATTCAAGAACAAGTGTGGAAATCTTGAATTTCTTAAAGCAACTGAACAGGGAAGGAAATACGATTGTATTGATCACCCATGACCGTTCGGTGGCGGAAGAAGCAAATAGAATTGTAAGTATTCAGGATGGTACAATAACCTTTGATGGAACTGTTGATGAATATAGGAAGCAGGTAGCAGGATGAAATTAGGTCAGGCATTTAAATTAGCATGGCAGTGTATTTTAGGAAGCAAAATGCGTTCCTTTCTTACAATGCTCGGTATGATAATTGGTGTTGGTTCGGTAATAACCTTGCTTGGCTTAATGCAGGGAGTTACCAACTATTTGGTTGATACTTTTTCTGAAATGGGAACGAATAATATCTCCGTCACCGTAAAAAATACGGACACCCGTGTCGTTGACGTTGATGATGTTTACGAATTTACAAAGGAAAATAGCGCAATCTTTACAGGGGTTACACCCTCCATAGCTTCCAGTTATACTGTAAAGAATGGCAGCAGCTCCGTTTCAACAACAGTGACTGGGGTGGGCGAAGATTATTTAGATTTGAACAGCATTGATTTAGCTTGGGGACGATCTGTCTCTTATGCAGATATAAAGAATCGATATAATGCTTGCGTACTTGGAACCTACATAGTGGATGAATTGTACGACGGACAGATTAGTGCCGGAGATACCATAAGGATTGATGGACAAATCTTTACGATTGTAGGTATTTTAGAGGAGCAGGATGATTCAACAGAGGGCTCTACCGATGATTGTATCTACATTCCTTATTCTGTAGCATGCCGTTTGGCAGGCAGTACGAATATATCCAGCTATACCTTTGTGGTTAATGATGCAGAATTGGTGACAGCCGGAGAGACACTTCTGGATAATTTTCTTTATAATATTATGAGAAGTGAGGATCTATATAATGTCAGAAGCATGACAGAGCTGCTGGATACGATTAATTCTATGACTACCCTAATGTCAACGATACTGGGCGGTATTGCAGGGATCTCCTTGCTGGTTGCAGGTATCGGTATTATGAATATCATGCTGGTATCAGTCGTGGAACGTACGAAGGAGATCGGTATCCGTAAGTCCTTGGGAGCGAAACGGAGGGATATCATGTGGCAGTTTGTGATTGAGGCTACATCCATCAGTATGCTGGGCGGCTTCATCGGAGTTGTCATTGGATATGTGGCAACGGTTACGCTTGGTAATATGTTTGGAGTTGAGGCAGCGCCGACGACGAATTCCATAGTGCTGGCCTTTGGTGTATCGGCAGCGATTGGGATTGGATTTGGATATGCTCCGGCGAATAAGGCGGCTAGGCTTAATCCGATTGATGCGTTGAGAAGTGAATAAAATGATATGCAATAGGTTGTGAAGGCTGTTGCTTTTCGGTTACGAAAAGGAACGAAGGGCTAGTAGCTCCCCACACACGCAGGTTGACAGACACATAGCAGATTTTGTATGCCATAATCGAACATAAATGTTCGCTTCTTGCACACAAAATCTGCTACGTGTCTGTCAAACAGCGCATTTAGGGGAGCTACTAGCCCTTCGTTCCTTTGGTGTAGGTGGTGTTGCAACAGCTGGCGTTAGGTAATTAACATTGTACTATTAGTCGAATCGATTAGAAGTTTCCACATATTCCTGATTTATTCAACCATTGTCGTTACTGGGCAAGCAGGTAATTTGTCTTTTAAGTCAAATAGGATGATACAAACCTTCACCGTGAATATGAAAATACTTATTTGTTTGATAATAATTGTTACTATATAATCAAATTATAAAAGTTTTATTAACTGAAAGGAGAAACGATATGGAGAAGTTAAATGTATTACTGGTTTGTGGTTCAGGTGCTTCCAGCGGATTTATGGCATCAAATATTAGAAAGGCAGCTGCAGCAAAGGGCTTAGACATTGATGTTACTGCAAGAAGCGAATCAGAGATTGAGAACTATATTGATGAGATTGATTGTCTCATGGTAGGCCCTCACCTTGCATATCTCATGGATGAGGTTGATGATATAGTCGGAGACTCAAATGTAAAGGTTGGTTTGATGAAAGCAGAGTATTATGCAACCTTAAACGGAGAAAAAGCGTTGGAACATATTTTGTCATTATTTCAATAATGAAGGGGGATTCAAAAAATGAATGCTTTAATGAAATGGTTAGAAAACAGTTTCGCACCTAAGATGAGTAAAATTAACAATAATGTATGGGTTGTTACACTAAAAGATTCGATTATGCAAACATTACCATTCATTCTGCTTGGTTCCGTATTTTGCTTACTTGCTATTTTAAATAATTATATTCCTGCATTGCCATCCTTTTGGGAGCCCTTTGGTTGGACCATGGGTAAGATATCCCTGTTTGTAGCATTTCTAATTCCTTTTAATCTGATGGAAAAGAAACGTCTTCGTAAGCAACGCTTAATTGCAGGAATGACTGGTCTTGTTTTATTCCTAATGGTTATTACCCCACAGGTTAATGTCGATAAAACCATAGGCTTTGGTCACGATGCATTGGGAGCAGGTGGTATGTTCATCGCTATATTCGCCGGTGTTTTTACCGGTATCATAATGGGAGCGTTTGGTAAGTTTTCCTTCTTCAAAAAAGATTCCGTTATACCGGATTTCGTAAGATCGTGGTTTGATTCCATGTTACCAATTGGTATCGTTTTGTGTACCGGATGGATTGTAGTATTACTGATGAAGGTAGATATATATAATTTTATTCTTTCGATTTTTATGCCCTTGGCAGGTTTCATGGAAACACCTTATGGATTCGTAATAATTATGTTTATTTATTGTTTCTTATATTCCATGGGTATATCCAGTTGGGTATTGACTCCGGTTACCAAACCAGTGTTCTTAGCAGCCATTACTGCTAATGTTGCTGTTGTTGCATCCGGTGTTACTTCTGCCTCCAGTTTGAACGTTGTTACTTCAGAGACAGTCTTTTCAGCGTATTTATGGGTTGGAGGTATTGGGTGTACACTTCCTCTGGTTATTATGATGGTATTTTCAAAAGCGAAGTCATTAAGAGCTTTAGGAAAAGCCTGCCTTGTTCCTGGTATTTTTAATATCAATGAGCCGGTTGTCTTTGGAGCGATTGCATGGAATCCAATAATGATGTTTCCTATGTGGTTACAGGGTATTATTCTCCCCATTATTATATGGATTTTCACAAAAGTAATTGCTATTATGCCCATCCCTAATTTTGTATTTGATATGTGGTATTGTCCATTCCCACTATCAACCTGGATTACAACAAAGAGCGTTACCGGAATGATATTATTAGCTATCGTAGTTATAACATCAACTGCTATCTGGTATCCATTCTTTAAGACTTATGAAAAGCAACAAATAATATCAGAGACAACAAATAAAAAGGAGACAGAATAGTGGAAGATGATAAATTAGTAAGTTCTGCTATGGAGATTATCATTAATGCGGGTGATGCTAGGTTATATGTATCAGAAGCATTAAAGGCAATTTCAGATAATGAATATGAGCTTGCAGCTGATAAATTAAAAATGGCACAGGAAAAAATGACTGTAGCGCATAAACGGCAGACAGACATGATTCAAGGCGAAGCACGCGGCGAAAAAATAGGGTATTCCCTTCTTTTCACACATGCGCAAGACACGCTCATGACAATCAATAGTGAACTTATCCTAGCAAAACAATTATATAAAGTATTTGAATCATTAGAAAAAAGAATTTTAACACTCGAAAAAGGAGAATAGCAGCTATGTCTATGAGAAAAATAACCGGATTTAAAAAAGATTTTTTATGGGGTGGTGCATTAGCTGCGAACCAATGTGAGGGTGCGTGGCTGGAAGGCGGCAAAGGTTGGTGTGTTGCTGATATTAACCGTTTCCGATCCGATATTCCACTTAATAAAAAGTATAACGAAGAATTATCTACGAAAGATGTTATAGAAGCAATGGAAGACCTAGAAGGTGTTTATCCCAAACGCTGGGGAATCGATTTTTACCATACATATAAAGAGGACTTAAAATTATTAAAGGCTCTTGGATTGAACACTTTTAGAACTTCGATTAACTGGTCAAGAATATTTCCAAATGGAGATGAGACAGAGGCTAACGAAGAAGGTCTTAAGTTCTATGATGCACTGATTGATGAGATCATTGCAAACGGAATGGAACCGATGATTACTATTTCGCATTATGAAATGCCGTTAAATCTAACCACGAAATATTCCGGCTGGTATTCCAGAGAAGTGATTGATTTCTTTGTTCGATATTGCCAGGTACTGTTTGACCGGTATAAGGGGAAAATTAAATATTGGATTATTGTAAATCAAATTAACTTAATTGTGCATGAATCCTTTAATCATTTAGGAATAGCAGAGGATAAAGTTGATAATTTATTAGAAGCAAAGTATCAAGGTGTTCATAACGAAATGGTGGCTTGTGCAATGGCTACTAAATATGCAAGAGAACACGATAAAAATGTTCACATTGGAATGATGTTCTGTGATGGTATCACTTATCCAGCAACCTGCAAGCCTGAGGATGTACTTGCTAATTATAAGAGAAATCAGATGGAATATTTGTACGGAGATGTTTTACTTCGTGGTGAATATCCAGGATATGCTTACCGGTTTTATGATGATAATAATATACATATTGAATTTGGTGAGGGTGATGCAGAAGTGTTAAAAAATACTGCAGATTTCATGGCCATATCCTATTATTACACACGAATCAGTGATGCAGAAAGTGTCAAGAAGAAAAAGACCTCCTATGATAATCCCTATATTAAATCAAGTGACTGGGGCTGGGGAATTGATCCTATCGGTCTTAGAACAAAACTGAATATGTATTGGGATCGGTATCAGGTACCTATAGCGATTGCAGAGAATGGTTTGGGATGCTATGATAAAGTAGCGGTTGATGGAAGTATTCACGATGACTATCGTATAGAATACTTAAAAGCTCATATTGAACAGATGAAGGAAGCCGTTTTAGATGGTGTTGATGTATTCGGTTACTATCCTTGGGGACCGATCGATATTGTAAGCTGCTCTTCCTCGGAAATGAGTAAACGCTACGGATTTATCTATGTTGACTTAGATGACTATGGAAAAGGTTCCGGTAAGAGAAGTTTGAAAGACAGTTACCTTTGGTATCAGAAGGTTGTTGAATCGAATGGAGAAGTTCTGTAAATATAACATGAATAAAGGAGCGATTTTGCAGGAGGCAATAAGTCTCCTGCAGCTCTCTCATTTATTAATTCAACATAAGACAAAGGGCTTGTTGCGTGGCGTTTTTATAACAATAAGGTACAAATGGAAAAGGATATGAAATGAATACAAAAAAATCAGCAACTTTATTAGTAGTTTTAGCGGCGAGCTTTTGGGGTGCGTTAGGAATTACAGTAAAAGTATTATCAGGCTATGGTTTGTCGCCCATTCAAATGGTGGTAGCTAAGTTATTTGTATCGGTTATTTTGTTAGGCGTGTATTTGATGATAACGGACATAAATAAATTAAAGCTTGCTAAGAAAGATATTAAGTGGTTTGTTGGAACAGGAATTTTAAGCATTTTATTTTATAATACCTGCTATTGTGCAGCAATACAACTAACATCATTATCCGTTGCAGCAGTTCTATTATATACATCACCAATCTTTGTAACTTTATTTTCTGTTCCAATATTCAAGGAAAAAATTACACGTGTAAAGCTTTTAGCAATCTTATTCTCAGTAATAGGTTGTGCTCTTGTATCAGGGCTTTTATCCAATACCAAGGTTGATATATCGATAAAGGGAATCTTTCTTGGAGTATGTGCAGCAATCGGTTACGCTTTTTATGGAATACTAGCAAAAATATTGATAAAGAAATATCATTCACTGACAATACTGTTTTATTCATTTTTATTTGCCAGCATCGGTGGACTTTTTGCCTGTGATATCAAAGGAATCATAGGAATTGCAATGAATGCACCAATTTCTATAATAGCCATAATAATTACAGCACTTCTGTGCAATATCATACCATATATTTTATTTACGACTGCACTTAAGCATATCAAAGCAAGTAAAGTATCAATTATAGCATCAATAGAACCGGTAGTCGCGACTTTAATTGGCTTTATAGCATTTGATGAATCCATAACTTTTGTAAATATCCTTGGGATTGCATGTGTATTATTTGCAATAAGAATATTAAGTAAAGAATCATAAACATTTGAAAAGATGGTGAAGATGAGAACGAAATGTACTGAATTGATTAAAGTAATGTTAGATCAGGATGACTGGATAACCGCAGGTTATCTGGCCAGTAAACTAAATGTATCAGAAAGAAGTATTATAAATTATATTGCAGAAATTAATTATCACGAAAAAGGACTTATTACTTCTTCTAGAAAGGGTTACTCCATTGATGATGCATTAGCTCGAAAAGTATTAGATGATTCCAGTATGAAGTTACCCCAGACTTCAAAAGAACGAGTAAACTATATCATTACGAAAATACTTACCAACGACACCACCGGAGACAAAAAAACAGACCTATATCAGCTCAGCGAAGAGATCTTTGTTAGCTTCGAAACCATTAAAAAAGATATGATTAAAGTAAGAAAAAAACTTCTGGAATTCGATTTGTATGTTTTAACTTCAAATTCCTACGTTTTACTGGAAGGAAAAGAGATAGATAAACGAAAAATCCTCAGTAATATTTTATATGAAGAATTCAATAACAATGTTATGAGCCTGCAGGTCATTGAAAAAGCATTTCCGGGATACAATCTTGAATTACTACAGTCATTGATTGTTGAACAATGTAAACAATATCATTATTTTATTAATGAATATGCACTTCTTAGTCTTGTGCTGGATATTGTTATTGGAATGGATCGTATTAATAAGAATAGAACCTTTGGAAACTCCAGAAATGATGGCAAACAGTTCGGAATCAGAGAGCAGGAGCTAGCGCAAAAAATAGCAACAGAAATAGAGAAGAATTTTAACGTAAGTTACAATCCTGTTGAATTAGAAGAATTAGCAATCATATTGATGAGCCACCTCATGAAGATGGATTTTGCAAAATTAAATAGTGATAATATTGAATATGTTGTTGGAGAGGATTGTATCCGGATTGTTGATGAAATTCGGTATTTACTTAAAAATACTTATTTTATTGATACGAATAATCAGGATTTTATAGTCAAATTCACTCTGCATATTAAGAATCTATTAATCAGACTGGAAAATGGCTATACAACGAAAAATCCTTTACTGGATCAGATTAGAAATACATGCCCACTTATTTTTGAATGTGCAGTTGGCGTTGCCGATAAAATAAAAGAAATAACAATGCGTGATATTAAAGAAGATGAAATCGCCTATATTGCACTTCACATAGGCGGTAATTTAGAAACCCAAAAATCGAAAAGTAAAATTATCAGCTGTATTATTTTGTTTCCTCAATATTATGATTTTTCTAATAAGATGTTGGAAAAGTTGACAGAGCGATATGGTGAGAAATTAGAGATAAAGACAGTTATAACAACAATTGATGAGATTAAAAAAGCTGATAAGGCAGATTTAATCATATCAACGATTCCGGTGCTCGAAACAATTCGTATGGATTATATTATGGTTACTCCATTTTTAAGTGATCGAGATTTTGAAAATATTGATGATAAAATGCAAAAGATAAATCTAAGGAAAATCAAAGCTAGATTAAAAAAGAATTTGATGCAAATATCAAATCCTAAGTTTTTCTATAAAAATGTCAATTTTAATAACAAACAGGAAGCAATACGTTTTATGACAGATATTATGGAAAAAGAAGGCTATGTGAATAACTCTTACTTTGATGAGATATATGACCGGGAGAAGCAGGCATCGACCAATTTTGAACACATTGCAGTACCTCATTCAATGAAAATGAATGCAAATCAAACAGGAATGTTTATTTTGTTAAATGATAAGAAACCAATTGAGTGGGATAATAATTTTGTTAGTGTTGTCTTGTTATTTGCTATTAATAAGGAAGATAGAGCTATATTCCAGGATGTCTATGATAATTTAATCGTATTACTTTTGGAGAAGGCGAATGCTTCAAAGGTGACTGGGTGCAATACCTATATTGAATTTATTGAAGAGGTTGTGAGATGCTTTCAGTAGCCTCTGCGGTGACTTGAATTAGTATGATGAAGAAGCATCTTCACACAGGAAGAGCTGTGATGTTCGTCCGGGTTTAGTACCTTCGGTTTAAAGTTTGCAGGTTTTGAAATAGGGTATGAAAATAAAGCATGGAACGTGCATTTTACTCAGAATTTTAAGCCGCTAATGCGGCGGAATGGAGACTAAGATGAAACAATTTGATTATACAATTACAGAAGAAGTAGGAATTCATGCAAGACCGGCTAGTTTATTAGTTAAGGAAGCCGGTTTATATGAAAGTAATATTACCCTGATAAGAGATGGAAAATCAGTTGATGTAAAGAGATTGATCGCGCTTATGGCTCTCGGAGTTAAATATGGTGAAAAAGTTACTTTCTTAATCGAAGGGGCAGATGAAGATATAGCTGCAGCACAATTGGAAATGTTTTGTACTAAAAATCTGTAGCGAATGAGGGTAATGCATGAAAAAGTATGTTGGAAAGTCAGTATACAGTGGAATAGCCATTGGAAAAATTAATTTATTGAATAAAGTTGATCATGAAATTAAAAGAAATCATGTAGATGATAGCGTTGCAGAAATAAAGCGTTTTGAAGCCGCAAAACTAGAAGCTACCAAACAATTGCAAGAGCTATATCAAAGGGCAGTAAAAGAGGTTGGAGAAGCGAACGCTGCCATTTTTGAAGTACATGAATTAATGCTGGAGGATTTGGATTTTCTTGATTCTATTCATAATATAATTGAGAATCAAAAGGTAAATGCAGAATATGCTGTCGCAACTACTGGAGATAATCTATCCGCCGTCTTTGCTATGATGGAGGATGAGTATATGAGAGAAAGAGCAGCTGACATAAAAGACGTTTCCGAAAGAATCATTGGTATTCTGAGTAACAAAGCCACAGATGGATTTGTTTTAAAGGAACCCTCTATTATTGTTGCGGATGACCTAACTCCTAGTGAAACCGTGCAGCTAGATAAAGAAAAGGTTCTAGCCTTTGTAACAGTTCACGGCTCCATTCATTCGCATACCGCTATTTTAGCACGAATGATGAATATTCCGGCAATTGTAGGTGTGAGCCTTGAGATAAGTGATGCAATAGTTGCTAAAATAGGAATTGTTAATGGTAACACAGGAGAATTTTTTATAGAACCTGATGACACAACCTTGTCTGCGATGGAGAAAGTGAAAGAAGAAGAGCTTCACAAGAAAGAATTATTGCAGAAGGTTAAGGGAAAAGAAAATATCACTCTGGATGGTACAAAAGTAAACCTATTTGCTAATATCGGTAATTTGTCGGATCTGGCTTCTGTTTTTCAAAATGATGCAGGTGGCATTGGACTTTTTCGGAGCGAATTCTTATATTTGGAGAAAACTACCTATCCAACAGAGGAAGAGCAGTTTATGGTATATAAGAAAGTGGCAGAAACAATGGCAGGAAAGAAAGTCATTATTCGTACACTTGATATTGGAGCGGATAAACAGGCCTCTTATTTTGATATGGAAAAAGAAGAAAACCCAGCAATGGGATATCGTGCTATCCGCATTTGCCTTGATAGGATTGATGTTTTCAAAACACAGTTAAGAGCATTATTCAGGGCAAGTGCTTTTGGAAATATTGCAATTATGTATCCGATGATCATTTCTACAGAGGAAGTTGACCAAATAAAGGAAATCGCAGATGAAGTCAAAACGGAATTGATATCGGCAAACATCAAGATAGGTGCTGTAGAACAAGGGATTATGATTGAAACCCCAGCGGCGGTAATGATTAGCGATCTGCTTGCACCCAAGGTAGATTTCTTTAGTATAGGAACCAATGATTTGACTCAATATACTCTGGCAATTGATCGTCAAAATCAGAAGCTTGATAACATTTATAATCCACATCATACAGCGATTCTTCGAATGATTAAGATGGTAGTGGAGAATGGACATAAAGCAGGTATATGGGTTGGAATCTGTGGCGAGTTAGGGGCAGATATTACATTAACAGAAGAATTTCTACGAATGGGTGTGGACGAGCTATCGGTTGCTCCCCCCTATATTTTATTGCTTAGGGATAAAATAAGGAAGGTGAATTTAAAATTCTAAGAAGGTTGTGATCAAATGGAGATTGGTACAGTTCGCTGTATATAGCTATCGGCTTAAGGAGGTAAGAAAAAGCATTACAAAGCAGTTGATAGACCTTTCATTTTACACATCTAAGAATATTCTATCAATGGTTAGACTGAGGTAATTGGAAATAGTAATGGTAAAATCATGTAATCTGATGTATATTTGTATTATATAAAGAATTCATATTAACTTTATATTTTGAGTTAGGAGAATGGATGATGAAAAATAAGTTAGTTAGAATAATTATAATTTTAGTTTTGTTGTTCAATGCATGTTTGGGTTTCATCATTTTTCTGATAGATAATTTGAGGTATCGATATAATCGAGTTGAAATATGGATGGAACAAGATGAATTAAATAATCAGCTTTTTATGGAATTACAAAGGCTAATTCCGATTGCGTGGATGGTATGGGGAGTTTTGGTTCTTTTGACGATATTGTTATTAATAAATGAATTTAGAAAAAAGAGTTAGGTGACTAGTTTTTATATTTAGATGATGCAGTATGCTTTGGAAGTGAAGACTTTATTGACTGGTTAAATAAATATGCTATACAGACAACAGATCAGGAAGTGATTTTTGTTAAGAGAAATTTTAAGGCGGATGCTGAAGAAAAGAAACTGCCTCATATTTATTTTTGATTTGTTCTATAATTGGCAGAATGATTTATAGTTGTTTTCGTAATGTTAGGAAAAGGATGAGGAACGGTATGAAAGAGCTATAATTCAGATATTTACTCGCAGTTTAAAAGGGTGTTTTGGGGGAAAGCATGTAAATGAGAATAGAAACGGAAAGATTAATTATTAGAAATTTTGTAATGACAGATAGAGATGATTTGGGTGAATATATGCTCCAAAGAGTTAATAAGGAGTTTGAAAGTTATCCTGATTTTTGCACTGATAAAATGGATGATGAAATCAAGTATCGCAGTGGGAGTCAAGAATTTTTTGCTATTGAGTTGAAGGATGAACACAAAGTGATAGGTAATATATATTTGGGAGTTAGAGATTTTAATTCAAAGGAGTTAGGTTATGTATTAAATGAAAACTTTCATCTAAGGGGATATGGGAGTGAAGCTGCGAAAGCTGTGGTTCAGTGGGCTTTCTCGCAAGGAGTTCATAGGGTATATGCGGAGTGTACGCCACTTAATATGGCCTCTTGGAAGACGATGGAAAAGATCGGATTAAGGAGAGAAGCAGAGCTTCGACAGAATATTTCGTTTCATAAGGATGAAGCAGATAATCCAATATATTGGGATACCTATATTTATGCGGCATTAAGTACAGATGACATATAGAGAAATAGGCATAATTATTTTGCGTAATTGATTATAAAATGTAGTGGTATTCATGATAAAGGAGGATAAAATGAAGCTTTGTATTGCTTTTGCTCCATGCAAGGTCTGAGGACAAACTCGCATGGAGGTATAATAATTGTCCGGTAGACTTTGCATCTCGACAAATAAATTAAAATTTGAAGGAGCAAAGTCAAAAATGAATTCAATTAAATCATTTATAAAGGAGTTACATCATTTTCTTATTTTGTGGCTGACACAGTCATTTTCGTCATTGGGGAGTGCCATGACGAATTTTGCACTGGTTATATGGTCATATCAAGAATACGGGTCTGCCCTGCAAACAGCAATGCTTGCCATTTGTTCTTATGCACCCTATGTTCTGATGAGTGTTTTTGCAGGCGCACTTAGTGATCGGTGGAATAAAAAGATTAGTATGCTTGTGTGCGACAGCTTTGCGGCAGGATGTACTGTTATAGTACTGGTTCTGTTGCAGATGGGCAAATTGGAGCTGTGGCATCTATACATCCTTAATGCAGTGAATGGATTGATGAATACAGTCCAACAGCCGGCTGCGGATGTAACAATAAGCCTGTTGACTCCCCAAAAGCACTATCAAAGAGTCAGCGGAATGCGGTCATTTTCCAATTCCCTTGTGACTGTAATAACACCTGTTTTAGCAACGGCATTCCTTTCCTTGTTCAGCATACAATGGGTGATAGCTTTTGATTTATTGAGCTTTAGTGTAGCCTTTTTATCTTTGATGTTCTTTGTTAGAATACCTGAGATAAAAAGGAAGGATGAAGTGAAAGAAACGATATTAAAATCTGCAAAAGCAGGTTTACATTATCTAAAGCAAAATCGGGGGATTTTAGATTTGATCTTATTTCTGGCAGCGATTAATTTAATTGCGTCCGCATATAACGCTGCACTTCCTGCCATGATTCTATCTAGACAAGATGGAAATGAAATGGCTCTGGGACTTGTAAATATGGCGGGAGGAATAGCAACACTGGTAGGCAGTTTGATGGTATCCTTATTACCTTCTCCACCAAGCAGGGTTCGAGTGATATGTAATGCCCTTTTGTTTTCTATGAGTACGGAAAATTTCTTCTTAGCCTTTGGTCAATCAACACCCATATGGTGTATCGGCGCTATACTTGGATGGATTGCAATACCGGTCATGGGAGCTAATATGGATGTACTTTTCAGAAATACGATTCCTATAGAAATGCAGGGGCGCGTATATTCTGCGAGAAATACGCTGCAGTTTTTTACCATTCCGATTGGGTATTTTCTAGGAGGGATTTTGATAGACAAGGTATTCGAGCCTTTTATGAAGGTACAAAGTCCGGATAGTTTACTAGCCATACTGTTTGGAAACGGAAAAGGATCGGGAGCTGCTTTGTTGTTTCTTATACTTGCTATTGCAGGAATAGTGGTATGCTTGATTTTTCGAAAAGACGCTCATATTTGGCAATTAGAAAAGTAGAAATGGAAAACCTATCAACTAAAAAATTTGTTGGTAGGTTTTTTCTTATAAAAGAATTAATATCAATCAATATTCCTTCTCTGCAATGGACTTATCCAATATTTCGTTATAATATTGGTAGCGATTATTAAAATTGTGATGTAAAATGAAAATACCCTTTTGAAATAAGGGAGTATAAATCTATTGATTGACGAAAGAAGGTTTATATATGATTGAAAGTATTAGCCATATTACTTTTATTGTAAAGGATTTAGATAAAAGCACTCAATTATTTAAAGAATTATTTGATGCCAAAGAGGTATATTATAGTGGAGAAAAATTGAATTCTCTGTTTAAGGAACGCTTTTTTATCATCGGTAGTCAGTGGATAGCAGTCATGGAAGATGTAAATATAATTAATAGAACTTATCATCATGTTGCATTCAAAATATCCAATAACGAAGTGGATAGTTATTTATATAAAATTAAAAGTTTGAATTTAGAATTAAAACCTCCAAGAGTAAGATTGCCGGGAGAAGGAGTTTCTATCTACTTTTATGATTACGATAATAATCTATTCGAACTTCATACAGAAACATTAGAAAAAAGATTAACTACGTATTCAGAGAATACAGTTAAAGATGGGCTAGGGAGGCAGAGCAGTGATGAAAGGACATAAGAAAATACTATATTTAACAGCACTTTGCGCACTTTTAACCGGGTGTAGTTCTGCCAGTAAAGATGCAGAGCAGGCAATTATTGAATCTGGGAATAAGATCTCAATGTTTGTTACTACAGATATTCATTATCTGGCAGAAAGCTTGCATGATAACGGGCCGGCATATCAGAGGTACCTCGCTACCAGTGACGGAAGGCAGCTTAACTATGTAACAGAGATTATGGATGCCTTTGCAGAGGAGGTTGAGGCTCAGAAGCCGGATATTTTAATTGTCAGCGGTGATTTGACTAACAATGGTGAAAAGGAAAGTCACCTAAAGCTGGCGGAAATGTTTGGAGAGATTGAGCAGGCCGGGGGGACACGGGTTTATGTTATTCCCGGTAATCATGATATAGAAAATCCTTATGCTAGAAGCATTAAAGGCGAGGATCAGTATGTAACGGATTATATAAGTAGCGCTGATTTTGAAACTATCTATGGAGATTATGGATACAAGGAAGCTGTTTCTCGGGATAAGACCACGTTAAGCTATTTGGCGACGCCTTCCAAGGATGTTTGGTTGTTGATGCTGGATACGAATGTATATAAGACAAACATTAAATACGGAGCCCCTGCTTCCTATGGACAAATAGGTCAGGAGACATATCAGTGGATTAGGGAATGTGCTAAACTGGCAAAGGAGAATAATGCGCAAATGATTGCAGTTATGCATCATAATCTTTTGAAGCACAGTCCGGTATTAAGTTATGGCTTTACCCTGGATAATTATGAAGAAGCTCTGGAGGTCTTGGAAGAATGTGATGTGAAGCTGGCATTGAGTGGGCATATTCATATTCAGGATATTAAACGCAGTAGGAACGAGGAACATCCAATCTATGATGTTGTAACTAGCTCTCTTTGTACCTATCCACAGCAGTACGGGGTTTTAGAATTTGATCCGGAGCAGGGATATGATTATCATACAACCCGAGTGGATGTGGCAAGCTGGGCAAAAAGTAAAAACCTTCAAAATGAGTATTTACTTAATTTTAGTACGAATTCAGAAAAGTTCTTTGCTGATCGAGCCTATAAGCGGATTTATAATCAATTGACAGAAACGGGAATTTATACGGAATATGAAATAGAGCTTATGTCGGATACCGTCAGCCGCTTAAATGTGAATTATTTTGCAGGAACGGTTCCGTCAGTGCGGGAAGAGATACTTGAATCGGAAGGCTACAAGCTTTGGAGAAAAGCAACGGAGCCTGAAAGAATGGTGACCTATGTTAACAGCTTGGTTTTTGATTACAAAATTGATAACACAAAGCTGCATATATCTAATTAAATTGTGATTCCGAGTAACAGGATACAAGAGATCAAATTAGAATCGCAATTCTATAATATCCGTAAGCAAGACAGAACAGAGCAGGTTAAAAACCTGCTCTGTTCTGTCTTATGTTCTAATATCAAAGGTATAGCGTTTCATGTTGTTATCTAAGGAGCTTTGCTCAATAAAATCTTTACTGAAATCAGGTTTGCTATAAGCATCAGAAACAGTAACTTTCAGAATGTAGGACTTCTCCAGCAATGCACTGGTGAGGCTTTCCAGATGTTCCTTAATTATAGCACCGGTTTCTTTATCCTCAGTATAGAAGTCAGCCTGGATCTGTTTGTTACCTGACATTTGTAAAAAGATGTTCAATGAGCCTAGGTTGGACATCTCCAGGTGAAGTAATACGCTTAGGTTTTGCGGATCATCACCCATGGCCTTTTTCTTAGTTAAAATATAAAGCTCAGTATGTGCGCTATGATTCTTGAATTGAACAGGAAGCTGCAGATAAGGAAAGACTTGGTTAAGATCTTTCATAAACTGGAGATTCTCTCTCAGGTTTTGTACCGAGTTTTGTAAACTATCACGATCTGGCAAAGAGGAGGCCTGTTCTTTTGCTAGATTATGGAGCTTACTTAAGTCCTCCGAAAGTTCATTTAATAAATGAGTGACAGAGGATTTATCAGCAAACTTTTTGGGACTGATTGACCATTTTTCAAGAAAGGCGGCTTCCAAAAGTTTGGCGTATTCTGGCAGTTGGATTAGTTTTGACACAGCAGTCTTATCCGATTTCAAAAGCTCCTCTTGTAGGAATGGAATAAGTTCCTTAAGGGTTATGCTGCCTTTGGTGATCTGATCTTTAAGCAGCTGAGCGTTTGGCAGACCAGGAAAGTCCTTCAACAGCTCTACGAAAGGAAGACGCTCCCTGGCGGTTAGTACTTTTGATAAGTACGGGGACGTATCAGGAGCCGTATCGTATTCATCCATTAATTTAGTAATTAATGAGAGGTCTGCTTCTGTAAAAGCATTTTGCAGTGCTCCATTCGTGGTTCCGAGTTGAAGCTCCTGTTCTGAAACAATTTCAATGATTCCGGTAAACAAGGCAGCAGTTTCACGTAAGGATAAGGTACCGTTTTGTATTTTACCCAGCAATTCCGCTGTAGGCTCTGTGAAAAAGGAAGCATTTTCCTTACTATACTGTTCTAATAATTTGCTTAGCTGATTTAGCTCGGTCTGATTAAAACTGCTGCTTAAGTTGGAAGGCTCCTGTGATGAGAAAGTCTGGGAGGCGTTTAGAATGTCAATCAGTGCCTGATTTGTCTGCAGGGCAGTGGTAATCTGGTGATTGACCGGGTTCGGTTCAGAAGCAAATTGCCCAGGCAGCACCGATATATTTTGTGTAATTGTCTGAAGATCCTTTACCAGCTGATGGGTTCCGTTCTGATAGGCTTCAAACTGCTTTATATTTGCCGGTGTAAGAGGTATGTTGTTTTTGTACATCAGTACAAGTGTTTGGGGAGAGGCTTCTTGGTTCGCAAGAGCGACCCGAAGTAAAACCTGCAGGGTCTGCTTATCGATTGGAAGGCGTTTTGCCAGCAACTCTGCAACAAGAGCCTTATTGCGGTCAGTCAATGGGAATCCGGAAGCAGTCAAAGCTTTTCCAATGGTTGTATCGAACTGGATAGACATATTCGCTGGAAGATATTTCAGTGCAAAACTTCCAGAGGCTTCGCCGGTAACGGTAAACACCGCCTCCTGTCCGATGGATAGAGGAATATCACCGGTAAGCTTGGCCGTAAGAATTTGTTTGCCGGGTTCCAGCTGTATTGTGACTTCATTGTATCTGTGATCCAGCACTTGACCCCTTATGATTTGTCCCTCCTTAAGTTCAGGAGTCCATCCTTGCTCCGCACTGCTAGAATCCATCTTACGGGAAGGCTCAGCTATGGCTCTATTCTGTGCATTTGATCGTGATATCTGTGATTTACCAGATTGGTAGCCTGCTACGTGGGAGTTATTTAAATCCATAGGGAGAAATCCTTTCTATTTATATCTGTTCATTATAGCTTGCATAACGAATCAGAATAGAGTTATCTGTACTTTATATCGACAGCAGGAATTGATTAGTTTATAATAGGAATAATCAGAATTTTTTTATAGTGTTGTCCATATTATTTTCTATATTATTTTCAATAAAATTAGGGATATCATAGTGACAAATTATTTAATATAAGGAACAGCCATTATTGATTTAATATTGAAACAGGTTAAAAGTCTGCTATTCTTTTCATAATAAAGTAACAATAGTAAAGTAATAATGCTAAAGTAATAATAGTAAAGTAACAAATTATGGTAGGAAAGTATCAATGTAAATTATGGCAATTAATAATGGGACTTGCAGTGTTAAACTTTAAATTATTAAGATTTGAGTCAGGCAATCATTAGAATCAAAGGTTTTTGAAGTTAATGTTTTAATAAAATTACGTGTTTGCACGACAAATTTGTAAAAAATACTTGTATTCTACAAGGATCTAGTATATAATCAACGCAATAAAAACAAAGGCGTTTTTAGACTTTCAGCTAGAAGTCTATCTACGTCTTTTTCTTATGTGCGAAAACAATCAATTGGCTGTAATTTACCAATTTACTCAGAAATTTTATTTTGCCAGGAGTTTTAATAAGGCAGGCGCACTAAGGCAACATGTAATCGTAGGCTCTTACCTTTATCCTTACCAAAGAAATCAATCAGTCGGAAGGATATTAGGAAAAATACAAAGAATTAAGAAATTGTAAAGGAAGAGGAATGCATATGGAGAAAATAATGAGAGAGGAAATAACACAGGTTCCCCAGGGATTATATGACCCAAGATTTGAGCATGATAACTGCGGTATAGGCGCAGTTGTAAACATGAAGGGAATTAAGACACATGTGGCTGTGGAAAATGCATTGAAAATCGTAGAAAATCTGGAGCATCGTGCCGGTAAGGACGCGAATGGTCATACTGGTGATGGTGTAGGTATCCTTCTTCAGATTTCTCATAAATTCTTTTCCAAGGTGACAAAGCCCTTAGGAATTGATCTTGGCAGTGAGCGTGACTATGGTGTTGGTATGTTTTTCTTCCCACAGGACGAGTTGGCACGTAATCAGGCAAAGAAGATGTTTGAGATCGTTGTGGAAAAAGAAGGACTAAAGCTGTTAGGCTGGAGAGAAGTCGCTGTTCAACCGGAGTATCTAGGGGAAAGAGCGCTTGCCTGTATGCCTCATATAACACAGTGCTTTATCAAGAGACCTGCAAATGTGGAAAAAGGTCTTGATTTTGATCGGAAATTATACATTGCAAGACGAATTTTTGAGCAAAGCAATGACAATACCTACGTAGTTTCTCTATCCAGTCGTACCATTGTTTACAAAGGAATGTTCCTGGTAAATCAGCTTCGTCTATTCTTTGCTGATTTGCAGGATCAGGATTATGAGAGTGCAATTGCAACAGTTCACTCCAGATTCTCTACCAATACAAATCCAAGCTGGCAAAGAGCCCATCCGAACCGTTTTATCGTGCATAACGGTGAAATCAATACCATTCGTGGTAATGCAGATAAGATGCTTGCCAGAGAAGAGAATATGTCCTCTGAGTTCTTAAAGGGTGAGATGCATAAGGTTCTTCCGGTAATAAATAGCGAAGGCTCTGATTCTGCAATGCTTGATAATACGCTGGAATTCCTGGTAATGAGTGGAATGGAGCTGCCTCTTGCAGTTATGATAGCAATTCCGGAGCCTTGGAATAACGACTCATCAATGAGCCGAGAGAAGAGGGACTTCTATCAGTATTATGCAACTATGATGGAGCCTTGGGATGGTCCGGCTTCCATTCTGTTCTCTGACGGTGATATTATGGGTGCAGTGCTTGACCGTAATGGTTTAAGACCTTCCCGTTATTATATTACAAAGGATGATTACCTAATTCTTTCCTCTGAAGTAGGTGTGCTTGACATACCAGCTGATAGGATTCTAAAGAAGGAAAGACTTCGTCCGGGTAAAATGCTTTTAGTTGATACCATCAAGGGTCGTTTAATTGATGACGAAGACCTTAAGAATAGCTATGCGGCACGTAAACCTTATGGTGAGTGGTTGGATCAGAATTTGATCACCTTAAAGAGCATTCACATTCCTAATAAGAAGGTAGTCGAATATTCAGAAGAAGAGCTTGCAAGACTTCAAAAGGCGTTCGGTTATTCCTATGAAGATTATAAAACCTCCATTTTACCAATGGCGGAAAGTGGACAGGAAGCAGTAGCAGCTATGGGTGTTGACTCACCTCTTCCGGTATTATCAAAGAATAATCCTCCGCTGTTTTCTTACTTTAAACAGCTGTTTGCACAGGTTACAAATCCTCCGATTGACGCGATCCGTGAGGAGATTGTTACTGCAACCTCCATCTATATCGGTGAGGACGGCAACATCCTGGAAGAAAAAGCAGAGAACTGTAAGGTATTAAAGATAAATAATCCTATTTTAACAAATACGGATTTATTAAAAATTAAATATATGAAAGCTCCCGGCTTCAAGGTGGAAGAAATCTCCATGTTGTATTATAAGAATACTTCATTGGAGAAAGCAATTGACCATATGTGCCTGGATGCAGATCGAGCTTACAAGGAAGGTGCAAATATTTTAATTCTCTCCGACCGTGGGGTAGATGAGAACCATGTAGCGATTCCATCCCTCCTTGCTGTATCCGCATTACAACAGCATTTAGTACGTACCAAGAAGAGAACGGCACTTGGAATTATTGTAGAAAGTGCAGAGCCAAGAGATGTTCATCATTTTGCCTGTCTCTTAGGTTTTGGTGCTTGCGCTGTTAACCCATATTTGGCACAGGAGACCATTCGTCAGCTGATTGATAACAACATGTTGGATAAGGATTATTATGCAGCTGTTGATGATTATAACAAGGCAATTGTTAAGAGTATCGTAAAAATCGGTTCCAAAATGGGTATTTCAACGATCCAGTCTTACCAAGGGTCCAAGATTTTTGAGGCCATCGGTATTAGTAAGGAAGTTATTGATAAATATTTTACCGGTACAGTAAGCCGTGTGGGCGGTATCACCTTAAAAGAGATGGAGAAGCAGGTGGATGTGCTTCATGCAAAAGCTTTTGATCCATTGGGGCTTGACACAGATCTCACGATGGATAGTAATGGTTCCCACAAGCTGCGCAGCGGAAAAGAAGAGCATTTATATAATCCTAAGACAATTCATTTACTTCAGCAGTCAACCCGCACCGGTAATTATGAGCTTTTCAAGGAGTATTCAAAAGAGATTACTGAGGAGCAGGGAAAAGTTAATCTTAGAGGTTTGTTTGAAATTAATTATCCGGAACAGGGGATTAGCATTGATGAAGTAGAAAGCGTTGATTCGATTGTAAAACGCTTTAAGACCGGTGCTATGTCCTATGGTTCCATTTCACAGGAAGCTCATGAAGCTATGGCAATTGCTATGAACCGTCTGGGAGGAAAATCCAACAGCGGTGAGGGCGGTGAAGCCTTAGAACGTCTCACGGTAGGTGAGGATGGCTTAAATAGATGCTCTGCAATTAAGCAGGTGGCTTCCGGTAGATTCGGTGTTACCAGTCAGTATCTGGTAAGTGCAAAAGAGATTCAGATTAAGATGGCACAGGGTGCTAAGCCTGGTGAAGGCGGACAGTTACCGGCAGAAAAGGTATATCCATGGGTTGCAAAGACAAGACATTCAACCCCTGGCGTAGGTCTTATCTCACCTCCTCCTCACCATGATATTTATTCCATCGAGGATCTTGCACAGTTAATTTATGATTTAAAGAATTCAAATAAAGCAGCAAGAATTTCTGTAAAATTAGTATCAGAAGCAGGTGTTGGTACGATCGCAGCAGGTGTTGCTAAGGCAGGTGCAGGTGTAATTCTGATCTCCGGTTATGACGGCGGTACAGGTGCAGCACCTAGAACCTCCATCTATAATGCAGGTCTTCCTTGGGAATTGGGTCTGGCAGAGACTCATCAGACCCTGATCATGAATGGTCTTCGTAACAAGGTAGTGATTGAAACTGACGGTAAATTAATGACAGGACGTGATGTTGTTATTGCAGCCTTACTGGGTGCTGAGGAATTCGGCTTTGCTACCGTTCCGCTGGTAACTCTCGGTTGTGTCATGATGAGAGTATGTAACTTAGATACCTGTCCCGTTGGTGTTGCTACTCAAAATCCCGAGCTTCGTAAGAAGTTCACCGGTAAGCCGGAATATGTTGAAAACTTTATGCGCTTCGTAGCACAGGAACTTCGTGAGCATATGGCTAAGCTTGGTGTTAAGACCTTAAATGAGTTAGTAGGACGTACGGATCTCCTCTCAGTGAAGGAAAGCGTGAAGAAGGATGAACGCGGTAAGCTGGTTGATCTGAGTGCAATTTTAAATAATCCTTATATTGAGGAAGCAGAAGTAGCTCACTTCATTCCGGATCAGATTTATAATTTTGAACTGGAAAAGACCGTGGATGAGAAGGTATTATTAAAGAAATTCAGCTTAAAGGACTCAAAGCCACAGAGACTTCCGGTGCAGGTTATCAATACAGATCGTGCTTTTGGTACCATCTTTGGTTCTGAATTAACAAAGAAATTCGGCACCTCCTTAAATGAAGATACTTACGTGATTGAAGCTAAGGGCAGCGGCGGACAAAGCTTTGGTGCATTTATTCCAAAGGGGCTTACCATTGAGCTTGAGGGTGACAGTAACGATTACTTCGGTAAAGGTCTCTCCGGTGGTAAATTAGTGGCATATCCTCCTAAGGCAAGTACCTTTAAAGCAGATGAAAACATCATCATCGGTAACGTAGCACTTTACGGTGCAACCACCGGTAAAGCATTCATAGCAGGTGTTGCCGGAGAACGCTTCTGTGTCCGTAATTCAGGTGCAACTGCGGTAGTGGAAGGTGT
>JAQZBD010000217.1 GCA_029239235.1 Herbinix sp. | reverse complement strand
CAATCGGTTGCTCTGTATTTCCAGTATATATCCAAATATATATGTAGTCAATGTTGCATTTGTTTAGTTTTTTTAATATTTTTTTGTGCATTTTATACAGTATTAAAATAAATGTCGTGTTTTCTTGTACAACCGATTGTTCATGCATAAAACAAGCTAATATACTATATTTCGACGTCAGTTTCCCGTCAGATCTGATCAACACTGATATCTCCCTCTCAAATAGAAGCAATCAGATGCTCACTACGAAGATTCTCAGATACAAAAACAGAGCTGGCATCATTATTCAGAGCCGTCAGATATAATATCTGCAGCTTCTGTCTAATCGTGCCAACTCTCTTATGGATTTTATAGTTAGTGATATGATATTATAGTTCTAAGCAATTCTTGAGGATGTGGAATCCTTAAGAACCACCTCATAACCAAGGATTGTCTTTTGCTGTACTTCCTTTCCATTCAGGATTGCAAAAAGAGTATTGCAAGCCGCCGTTCCAAGCTCAGGGACGTCAAATTTTAAGGAGGTTATGGACGGGGAGTAATTATTAAGCTCACTACTGTAATAGAATGACGCAACTTTAATACTCTGAGGTACTTCCAGCTGATCTCTTTTCAATTTATCTAATATTTTTTTGCAGATATCATCATCCATCGCAATAATGCACTCAGCCTGTTTCTTTATTGCGTCGTCCACACTATTTTCTATATCGATAAGCTCTTCCATCCCCAGATAAATCAGTCGTTCATCCATTTTTTTACCCCATTTTTCAAAGGCTTCCTGAAATCCCTGACTGCGGTTTTGGGTAACTACATGTTGCATATTCCCACCAATCAACGCAATCTTCTTCATTCCCTCGGATAGAAGAATCATGGTCAACGCCCGGCAGGCCGCATAATTATCGTTATCAACTTGAACAACACCCTCTTCCGTTGTGCTGCCCACGGTTACAAAAGGAATCCCATTCTGATTTAAGAACCTTACACTATAATCCTCCGTAAGTGTTCTTAAAATAATGGCTCCATCCACCTTATGATTTTCAACAATACGTTTCAATTGAGAAATATCCGTATTACTCACCATAGCAATCAATATGTCATATTGCTCTTTTGCAGCTCTCTGTACAATTCCGATCAGACACTTTTGAAAAAACGGAAGTTCATTTGTTGCGCAGTCTGTCGGATACACCACGCAAATATTATAAGTCTTTGATTGTGCCAGACCCTTTGCCATTACATTCGGTTTATAATCATGCTCCTTAATATACTCCAATACCCGCTCTTTGGTCTCTATACCAATTCTTCCTTTTCCGGATAAAGACCTGGAGACAGTGGTTTTTGATACTCCCAACGCATCTGCTATATCCGAAATTGTCAACTTTTTCTTCATCATAGGATTCATATTCTGATCTGACATACATCAGTCCCCTTTTCCTTTACAATGTTGCTCAATCCTGTAATTTTTATTTACGCAATCGTTTGCTCTAAAATAAGATAACATGTTATATCTGACGATGCAATGGTGCTAGTTGACAATGTTTTGATCAGATATTTAGCAAATATGTATATTCAACTCCTATGTTAAAACTTTTAGCTAATTGCATCTGCTTCCAAATAATAGACATATACCAAGGTATTCTTGATTGATAAGACATGGACTGCTTGTACTACATATGCTTGAGTGTATGAAATATCCCTTCTGACATATGCTTTATCATCATTTTTGTAAAGGTTTCGATGTCGATATTCTGTCCCTTTTCAAACCACCATCTTACACTGACCATCATATTGCCTAAGAATAAATTAGCATACAAGCTATAAAACTGCTCCTTTTCCTTTGGAATGTCCGATGCCCCCTGAAAGCCCTCCACTAATTTTTCTATTCCGCTGTTTATCATTTCTTCAAAGAAATTTCTTCCTTGCAAATTTGCATTCCATAAAATCAGATATTCCCGTTTTCTCTTCAAAAAGGATTGGAGGCAGCGTTTTAATTCGTTAAAATAGGAATCCATCGTTATCTCTCTTTTTTGAATGAAATTAGTATCTAGGTTCATCACATAATCCCCCAGCATGCTATCAATATATTTATCCCTCAAATCATATTTGTCAGTAAAATGCGCATAGAAGGTAGACCGGTTGATTCGTGCCTTTTCAGTTATATTTTTTATGGTCATCGTCTGGAATCCCACCTCCTCCAGACATAATAGAAAGCTTTCATTAATACCTTCTATTGTTTTTACAACCCTTATATCTATATCCTTCATAACTCCCTCTTTTCTTTGTCCCATTATTACAAAATTAATCATTATTTTTATTTAATTTTAACAAAATCTTATGGAAAAGCAACACTTAATTGTGTAATTGTTGCATTTCCAACATCTTAAGGAAGCTTTATCGTTTGTTCCTCCAAATATATTTTGATATGATAAATTTATAACAATTAATGCCGATTTGATATCAAAAGTCGCATCTAACATAGTTGGAGAAGATCCTACTCTGTCTTTTGACATTCAAATCAACATATCATTCGTCGCATAATAAGGAGGAACAACATGAGCAAATTCCCTAATCTTTTTACCCCCATTCAGGTAGGTACACATACCTATAAGAACCGTATTATTGCTTCACCTATCTACTGCGGAACCTTTATCAATATCCCCGGTCTTGATTTTATTTTGGATCATGCTATGTGCGCAAGAGCAGAGGGCGGCTGTGCACAGGTCACAATCGGAGAAACACCGGTCGATTTTGCGGGTGCCTCCCGCGAACCCTTCCCACCCATTGATTATAGCAACTTTAATGATCCTACCATGGCTAAGATGAAAAGCCTGGTATCACGAATTAAAGCTGCCGGTGCAAAATGTTTGATTGAATTGTCCCATTGCGGTGAATCAGTCGAAAAAATCCCCGGTGTTGAGTTTGGACTTGGCCCCATGGGTTATACCCGTCCTGACGGTATGGAGATCATCGCTATGGACGAACAAAAAATGCAGGAGGTAACAAATCATTTTATTACCGCTTCAAAATTCATGAAGGAAGCAGGTACAGACGGTGTTATGATTCACGCAGGCCACGGCTGGCTGTTGCATCAATTCCTCTCCTCCCGTACCAATCACAGAACAGATGAATATGGCGGCTCCTTAGAAAACAGAGCACGCTTTCCCCTTGCTTTAATTAAAGCTGTCCGCGAGGAAATGGGTAAGGATTTTATTATTGAGATTCGTGTCAGCGGTGAGGAATGTATGGAAAACGGCATGGGCATCACGGAAACGGTTGACTTTTGCAAAATGGCAGAGCCCTATGTGGATCTGATTCATATGTCCATCGGTGTATATCGTAATCCAATCCTAAGCGGTGAATTCTCCTCCCTGTTCCATAAACATGGCTTGAATGCGGAACTGTCTGCGGAGCTAAAAAAAGCGGTAAAGGTTCCGGTTGTTGTAGTTGGAGGTATCAATAGTCCGGAGCTGGCAGAGGAGTTAATTGCAGAAGGAAAATGTGATTTCGTAGCTTTAGGAAGACAAGTAACCGCAGATCCCGACTTCGCAAAGAAAGCACTGGAGGGCAAGGAGTCCGATATTAATCCCTGTCTAAGATGCTTTAAATGTTTTCCGGGGCCTTTGGAGGGCGTTGAAATTAGTGAAATGCCAAATATCTTTGGTTGTACTGTAAATCCTACGGAATTTTTCTATGATCTGGATTTCTTAAACAAACAGCCGGAAGGTTCAAGAAATGTATTAGTTGTCGGCGGAGGTGTTGCCGGTATGCAGGCTGCAATTACTGCATATGACAGAGGTCATAAGGTTACCTTGATTGAAAAAGAGGATAAACTGGGCGGCTTACTGTTCTTCACCGATCACGATTATTATAAGACGGACCTTCGTGATTTTAAGGACTTATTAATTCGTCGTGTCACTGAGCGGAATATCAATGTAGTTTATAACAAGGTATTCTCTCCAGAGGATATTGCTGCTTATGATGCTGATGCGATTATACTGGCCGTTGGATCATCTCCTATTACACCTCCAATCAAAGGTATTGAGACAGCAATGAAGGCTTTGGAAGCATATCGTAATATCAGCAAAGTTGGCAAGAAAGTGGTAATGGTGGGCGGCGGCCTAGTTGGCTGTGAGACTGCACTTAATCTTGCGAAAGAAGGCAGAGAGGTAATTATTCTTGAGATGGGTGGTAAGGTATCACCGGATTCCTATCCTATGCATCGAGTTGGTCTGCTTCACGAAATGGAGGAGCTGGTTTCTGTCCTGACAAATACCAGATGCACAGAGATTAGCCCTAATCAGGTTAAGGCTGTGGATGAGAATGGAAAAGAGCTTCTTTTGGAAGCAGACACGGTTATCTATGCCCTTGGTATGGCTGCCAATGCCGCTGAAGCACAGGCTCTTGAAGCTGCAAGTAAAGACGTAAGCGTATATAAGATCGGAGATTGTGTAAAAGCCTCCAAGGTTTATGATGCTATTCGTCAGGCCTTTGTAGCGGCAATGTCTATCTATTAATTACCGGAGGGTTAGTATAATCCCCTTGTACATTATTAATTTGCAATACTAATCTTCATAAAAAAGCCTATAAAGGAACAGTTATTAATAGCTGCCCCTTTATAGGCTTTTATAGGATATAGGCTTTTATAGACTATAGACTCTTATAGGCTATAGGCTTTTATAGGTTATAGGCTTTTTATACTTTTAAAAGCATACCGATTTAATAGAATTATTTGAAAACATATTATTTTCTTTTTCATATCTCATGAATTGACCAATATCTGTTCGCCGAATATACGACCTGCGGTATTTGCTAATTCCAGCCCTTCATCTTTTGCAAACTTAATTCGAAGAGGAAGTAGGAGCGTATCCATACCTTGGCCAGCTATCATATATTTTTGATTAATAACCTTGAAGCCGGCTTCATTCAAATAATCCTCAACATACATAATAGCCTCGCCACTCCAGCCATAGGAACCAAAGGCTGCTGCCAGTTTTCCTTTTACATTAGCATCTTTCAGAGACTTTAAGAGTTCTTCCACAGTTCCGACCATATCACCGTATTTCGTAGAGCTTCCGACCAGCAGGCCGTCACTCTCTAATATCTTAGCCTTTACTTCCTCTAAATCAGCATTTTTGAGATTAATAATCTCAGACTCAACACCTGCTGTCTTTAAGCCTTCGGATATCTGCTGCGCAATTTTAGTAGTGTTGCCCGTCATGGTGCTATAAGCAATAACAACTTTTTTATCTGACGGATTCAAACGGCTCATTTCATCATATATATTGATAAATTTACCCGGATCTTTTCTTAGAATATATCCATGAGATGGTGCTATCGCCTTAATATCCAGATCTTTTATCTTATTTAACATGTCTCTGATATATGGTCGATGAGGAGACATAATTAAATTGTAGTATACTTTAAAATCCTCCAGATAGTCAGCTTCCTCGACCAAATCATTAAACAAATCAAAAGCAGCGATATGCGTACTAAATAAATCACAGGGAAATAATACCCCTTCTTCCATACTGTAAGTAATCATTGTCTCTTCTGTATGAAGGTATGGTGTTTCAAAGAATTTGAGCACCTCACCACCAATGTCCAGCGTATCTCCGTCTGCTATCGTAATAAATTCACGGTGATGAAGCTTAAACATATCCTTTAGTATCGTTGCTCCCAACTCGGTTGAGACAATCTTAGCATTCTTCGCTTTTGCAGCAAGGGCAGGCAGTGCCCCTGCATGATCTGGTTCCACATGGTTGATTACGATATATTGAATTTCTTCCGGATCAATCAGCTTCGTTAGATTGTCCATATATTCTTTACCATACATTAGATCTACCGTATCAATTACGGTAGGTTTATCTGTTAATAGCAAATAGCTGTTGTAGGTTGTTCCTCTCTCCAATATTAACCGATGAAATGGAACCTTTCTATCATCAACCTTACCAATCCAAAATACTTTTTCCGACATTTTTACAAAACTCATATATGATTCCTCCTTCAAATTATGTTTTCCTTAACTTGACTTAAGCATACCTCCATATATGAAATAAAACTGTGATTGTGTTCACAGTTTTAAAAAAAATATCATATAATTATCATTTAACATATAACATGCTTCCGTTTAAAGCAAAGTTTAACCATAGCTACTGTATCTTTATATAGAATCAAATCGGATACTCCCTGATTATTCTTTTATGGCACTACATAGCTTGTCTACCTGCTGCTCTACTTTTTGTTTCTCTTCCTTAATGGGATCTTTAAAGCTTACTGTACTAAGAATGGTGCTATCCTTTAATAATTCCTTTAATTTTGTAAAGCATTTACCTGCATCACCGCCGGATGAGCAGGCATAAAGATGAACCTTTTTGCCCTTTAATGAAACTAGGGATACAAAGGAAAGGATTGCAGGGGTAAAGGTGGCGGCCCAGATGGGAGTTCCAATGATTACTGTGTCGTAACTATCCAGATTTAAATCCTTGTTTAATAATGCTGGCTTTTCCTTGAAAATTACACTTTTGCCGCCCCAGAAAAACTTTTTAAAACCTTCCTTGGCGATCTCCTTTTCAGGCTGCAATTTTATTTTATCCGCACCAACTTTTTTTGAGACCATATCTGCAATTAATTCCGTATTTCCATCCAATGAATAATAAACGACAACTGCTTTCATTTCTCTTGCTCCTCT
>JAQZBD010000011.1 GCA_029239235.1 Herbinix sp. | reverse complement strand
CCGGTAAGAGAATAGAAAATCTTATTACTTGCGGTGATATTTCCATAGATAAGATAAAATTAAAGGTATTTCTAATGCAGGAGGAGATAGTGCTCAGTCAGATGGAGTACCAATTATTAAAGCTGCTGGTGGAAAACAAGGGTTGTATTCTGACAAGAGCCAGGTTGCTGGAATTAATCTGGGATGCGAATGGAAACTTTGTAAATGATAATACCTTGACTGTCACAATGAAGCGGCTGAGGGAAAAACTACATAATCCACCTTATTTAAAAACGGTTCGCAGCTTTGGATATCGAATGGAGGAGGCATGATGGAAAAGCGGGATATTAAGCTGGGCGTAACAGTTATTCTTATGGGTGCTTTACTGTCGGGATTGCTGGTAATGAGCCTTGGAGCCATGCACTATGCAGATAGCCAGTATAGCATTTTGTCAAGTCTGGCACAGCAGCTCATTAGTAAATATCCAAAGGATGAACAGAACATTATCAGAATGATAAAAGAAAATAGTGGGCTTTATCCTGAGCTATGGACGGATAAAGTTAATTATCTTGACTTATACGGGTATGAAGCACAGGATTTTGCGAAGGAGTATGTAAGGAAAATGTTTCCTGCCGTAATATTTGGAACTTGTATGATCATAGCTCTGGTATTCGCCGCATGTTACATTGTAAGAAAAGGTGAACGAGAGCGTATTTCAGATCTGACCAGGTATCTTGAGCGACTGAACCTGGGGAGAGAAGTTACTATATTACCAGGCAAAGAGGATTACCTTAGTGGACTCCAGGATGAGATCTATAAAACTGTAACTACGCTTTACCGGACCAAGGAGAACGCTATTGCAGTAAAAGAAAACTATGCAGAAAACCTGGCAAATATTGCACATCAGATGAAAACACCCCTCACTTCGATGTCGCTTATGACACAGCTATTAAGGACGAATGATAAAGTGGAGTATGTAGAGCTGTTGCAGAAACAAATAGAGAGGCTAACGAAGCTGGAAGAGGCTTTATTACTGCTTTCTAAAATTGATGCGGGAGTAATGCCGCTCGAAAAAGAAGAGGTGGATGTCTATACCCTGCTGCAGCTCTCGGTAGAAGGTTTGGAACAATTACCGGTAGCTAAAACTCTTGAAATAAAGTTGGCGGATCATGGAGCGGTATCCTATGCGGGGGATATGGAATGGTCAATTGAAGCGTTTTCTAATTTGATCAAAAATTGCATGGAATATGCAACAAAGCTAGTAACCATTGAATACCTGCAAAACCCCCTATATATTGAGATAAAAATATGGGATGATGGGCCAGGATTTGCAAAGCAGGATATACCCCATATTTTTGAGCAATTCTACCGGGGAGAAAGAGCTAAGGAGGGCGGAATCGGTATCGGACTTGCTCTGGCAAAATCATTAATTACAATGCAAAATGGCTGTGTTGAAGCAATAAATATTCCCGCCGGCGGTGCATGCTTTGCAGTCCGTTTCTACTGTCACTAAGATGTCACTTTCCTTTGATAGAATGATTCTAAATTAAAAAATCCAAAGGAGGTATTACTGTGGAAATTCTTAGATGTGAAGGACTGACAAAGGTATATGGGAATGCAGACAATCAAGTAAAAGCATTAGATCATGTGAATCTAACGATTGAAAAGGGTGAGTTTGTAGCAGTAGCAGGAGCCTCTGGCTCTGGAAAATCGACGTTACTACATTTGCTGGGTGGTGTTGATTACCCAACAGAAGGAAAGGTATTTGTTGAAAATACGGATTTATCAACGTTAACCCCTACCTCGGCGGCAATCTTTCGTCGCAGAAAAGTTGGGTTGATTTATCAATTTTACAATCTGATTCCCACTCTTACGGTAGAACGCAATATCATGATGCCTATGCTTTTGGATAAAAAGAAGCCGGACATGGAGTTTTTTGACCAGGTAGTGGCAACATTAGGAATTCGGGATAAATTAAATTCTCTTCCCAGCCAGCTTTCAGGAGGACAGCAGCAAAGAACTGCGATTGCTCGTTCCTTACTTTATCGGCCCGCATTACTCCTTGCAGATGAACCAACGGGTAATTTGGATCATAGCAATTCCAGAGAAATTATTGAGATGCTGAAATTATCCAACAAGAATCTTGGTCAGACGATAATCATAATTACCCATGATGAGAAGATGGCTTTGGAAGCGAATCGAATCATTACGCTGGAGGATGGCAGAATTGCATCCGACGAGAGTAGGAGGAGGTAGTCTGCATGTGGAAAGAGTATTCGATCAGCTATCTTAAGAAGAACAAAATTACTAGTATTTCCATAATGATAGCGGCACTGATATCAGCTATGTTCTTATCGCTTATCACCACCCTATTCTACAATATTTGGGTTGATAATATTAATCGGATTATAAAAGAGGAAGGAGACTGGCAGGCAAAAATAACTGGAAGTCTTTCTGAGAAAGAGCGTGAGAGCATCCAAGGCGTTGCTAATGTAGAAGCTGTAGTAATATCACAAACGGAAGCTGGCATGGAAACTCTTGTATACTTTTATGAAATGAGGAGTATCTATGAGGATATGCCTGAAATTATAAAGTTAATTGGAGTAGATGAAGAATATGTGCAGTATCATAATATGTTGCTGTCACAGTATTTCATATTTGATCCGGAGGATGAACGGCCGCCTATGCTCCTTGCCTTTTATGTCTTTGTTATGGCAGTTGCAGGGATATCCTTAATGCTGGTTATTAGGAATGCTTTTTTGATATCCATGCAGTCCAGACTTCATCAATTTGGAATTCTGCAAAGCATTGGGGCAACACCAAGGCAAATCAGGATATGCTTACTGCAGGAAGCGCTGGGCTTATGTCTTTTACCGATTTTTACCGGAATTGCAGGGGGAGTGAGTTTATGCTATGGTGTCATACAACTTGCAAATGAGATAACCGCTGACTACCATGGAGAAAAAGCAGTTTTTTCTTATCAGATGGAACTATTTATAATTGCGTTCCTAGCGTCTATTTTTACAGTTCTATACTCAGCATGGATATCGGCAAGAAAATTCAGTAAGATGAGTCTGTTAGAAATAATTAGGGGTGGGGAAGAGCAGGAAGACGTTAGAAAATTAAAAAAATTCCGTTTCATCTCATTTTGCTTTGGAATAGAAGGAGAGCTGGCAAGAAAATCACTATATGTTCGAAGAAAGGCACTTCGTACGGCAACACTGTCATTAACACTTTCTTATCTGGCATTCAGCGTCTTTCTTTGCTTTATGACATTGTCAGGAATAAGCACAAAGTATACTTACTTCGAACGATATAAAGATGTATGGGATATCATGGTAACAGTAAAGGATCAAAAAATAAACGATATGGAAGCCCTTTTGGATGAGGCTGCGATAGATAAGATAGAAAGCTATTACATCTATCAGAAAGTACTTACCTATACCTGGCTTACGGAAGATATGCTTAGTGATGAACTGAAGGCATTGGGAGGATTCCTGGCAGTTGCAGGTACTGATGTATCCATGGAAGCTGACCGGTATCAGGTAACAGTACCAATTATAATCATGGAGGATAGGAGCTTTCAGAATTATTGTGAAAGGATTGGAGTAAATGTTAGCGCTTTAAACCAGGGAATGGTTTGCGTTAATCGGATCTGGGATAATATCCATAGCAATTTTCGCGGTAAGCAATATATACCATTTATTAAGGAGCGGGTCAATAAGGCACTCCCCTTATTTCAAACTAACAATGAGAGAAAGGTTATGACAGAAATACCAGTTTTAGCCTATACCAATCAATTACCTGAACTGCGGGAAGAGTTAGCAAATTATGCATTAGTTCAAATTATGTCTGCGAGTACCTGGCAGGGCATGGCAACGAATATGAGAGTGGAAGAGCCAGAAACCTATATCAATGTTCAGACTGCCGCAGATAAAGATAATAATTCTGTCCTGGCAGAAGTGGTGAGGGTTCTGGGAGGAAAAGACTACGAAATTGAAAATCGTTTGGAACAAGAACAATTTAATACAGAAATAAAGAAAGGGTATACTTTAATCGTAGGCGGATTATGCGGACTTTTGGCTATCATAGGCTTAGCAAATGTGTTTACGAATACCTTGGGATATATCTATCAAAGAAAAAGAGAGTTTGCCCGCTATTTATCTATTGGACTAACACCCCAGGGGATTAAAAAGATATTGGGTATGGAAGTTCTAATCATAGGCGGGAGACCCATTGTATTTACGATTCCGTTGACTATTGTTTTCGTTGTATTTGCAGCTTCGGCCAGCTATATTGATCTCGCGGAATTCTTGAAAAATATGCCGATTGTACCACTCATTATTTTTGCTTGCATCATCTTTGGCAGTGTAGCGTTGGCATATTATGTGGGAGGAAGAAGGCTTCTCAGAGTCAATATTATTGAGGCACTAAAGAATGATACTCTATCATAATAACTGACGAATGATAATAGTGAAGAAATATTCATGCGAAACGAATATTGAATCATCCTCTCGTTAGAAATCTATGGTATGACGATTGAATTGATAATTATTGGACTTGTAAATAGTAAATAATCATACTATAATGTGGTGGTAAATACAGGCAAATTAGTTGGAAACGATGAAGAATTCATGTATATGGGCACATATGGGATTTGGAGTTAATTGTGCAACCGGCCGACGAGACTAAACTATCCTACACTATGACAAAGCATTACTTGGAGGTACGCATGAAGAAAATCAGACATAAGATACTATTAATTTTACTCACAACATCGTCCTTTTTCATTATTCTTATCGGAGGCTATTGTTTGAATAGTATAGCCACTTTAAATGCGAGAGAAACAGAGAAGATTCGGACTTCTTTAACAGATGATTACGATAGTATGATTCGTAATGAGGTTGAGACCGCGGTGACAATCGCAGATTTTTATTACAGCACTTATCAGAGCGGTAAAATGACAGAGGATGAGGCAAAAGAAACGGCGAAGGGAGTAATCAAGGCCCTGCGGTACAATGAAGACGGTTATTTTTGGATTGATGACATAGATGGTAATCTTGTGGCTCACCCCATCCAGCCGGAACAGGAGGGAACCAACCGAATTGATCTCGAAGATGAGAATGGTGTGCTGCTGATTAAAGAAGTCATCGGTGCCGCTACAGAGAATAAGAACGATGGCTTTACAGATTTCATGTGGGTGAAGCCGGAGGACGTGAACTCTGGTAAATTAAGTCCCAAGAGAGCCTATTCAAAGCAATTTGAGCCCTGGAGCTGGGTTGTAAGTACAGGAAATTATATTGATGATATAGACAAAAAAGTGGCAGAGCAGCAGCAGGCTCTTAATGATGGATTTAGAACGAATTTTATCAGCGTTATTGTACTGATTCTGGCAGCGCTTGTTGGGATTACCCTGCTGGGAATTATACTTAGCAAAATGATATCAAAGCCCATTGTCAGCCTTGTGAAGGGTTTTGAAAAAGATGAAAACGGTGTTATTACCATACAGCAAATAAATATTAAATCCAAGGATGAAATTGGCTTATTGGCAAAGACATTAAATGAAATGTCAAGCCAGATAAAGGAATTTATCCATGGGGTCGTAAAGGAATCGGAATATACGGCAGCTTCTGCCAATGTTGTTAAAAAGGATATGATCTTACTTAGTAATGAGATTGAAGAGATTTCTTCATCGACGGAAGAGATTGCAGCCGGAATGGAGCAAACCACAGCGATATCAGAGGAAATGAAGAATAAAAGTCAGATTATATCAGAGACCGCCAACTCCATTGCCCATCAGGCCAAAGAAGCAGCAGGGGCAGTTGTTGAAATCAGTAGCCGTGCGCAGGATATGAAAGCCAGCTTCAACGATACAGTCCAAGGTAACGAGAGGATGATACAGGACGCGCAGCAAAGACTTTCCCAGGCTTTAACGGATTCTAAGGCAGTAGAACAAATCAGTGAACTTTCTAATGTAATTATTGAGATAGCAAACCAAACGAATCTGTTGGCTTTAAATGCGGCAATAGAAGCAGCCCGTGCCGGAGAGGCTGGAAAAGGCTTTTCAATTGTGGCTGATGAAATTAGGCGCCTGGCAGAGCATTCACAAAATACAGTAGGACAGATTCAAAATATGATTCAATCTGTAACGCATTCCGTGGACAGCTTATATGGTAATTCCAGTGAATTGGTGCGTTATCTGACGGAGAATGTAAAGCAGGACTATGATCTAATGCTGAAGGCTTCCGATGAGTATAGCAGTGACGCAAAGTATCTTGAAAAAATGATCTCCGATTTCCGTGACAGAGCGACGGATTTGAACAATACCATTCATACTATGACCAGAGCAATGGGTGAAATCGCCTCGGCAACCATGGAAGGTGCTGATGGCGCAAGCAGCATAGCCAATAGTATTGACAAGGTAACAGTAAATACAAGTGAGCTGCTTCATCAGGCAGAGGAATCTGAGCAGAATTCCAAGACTTTACTGCAATTAGTAGGACAATTTAAAATATAACAAAGAAGATATAACAATAATGATAATTTCGAATACGGATAAGAAAAAAGGGAACACTCAAAATAAATCATATCTTGACAAAAGGGATGGCTATGGTTATATTTAAAGAATGGAAATTGATATGACAATGCGTTGATAAGGAGTATTAAGAGATCCTGTGCTCTCAGAGAGCTGCCGGTTGGTGTAAGGCAGCAGCAACAGCCTCCCAACTCGCCTTTGAGCTCTCTTGTTGAAAACAGTAGGCAGGAGCGGTATTCCCGTTATCGAAAATAAGTGCGTATATCGAAATAATATTCTTATACGAAATAGAGTGGTACCACGGAAGTCACCTTTCGTCTCTTATTTAAGGCAAGTGAAGCAGTATGCTGACGGAGCTTGTTAGAGGCGGAAGGTTTTTTTGTATGTACATGATCAAAAGAACGCAAGTTCAGACGTCAAAAATCAGATATCAAAAGCGTTTAACAGGAATGGCGTACTTAAGTTTACAATGAAAAATAGTATTAGGAGGAGTAATTATGGCAGCACCTTATAATCATAAGGAAGTCGAGAAAAAATGGAGTAAAATATGGGAGACAAACCCGGTAAATGTGAATGACGGTACAAAACCAAAGTATTACTGTCTGGATATGTTCCCTTACCCATCCGGTAGTGGTCTTCATGTCGGACATTGGAGAGGATATGTTATCAGTGATGTTTGGAGTCGTTATAAGATTTTGAAGGGTCACTATATCATTCATCCCATGGGTTGGGATGCCTTCGGTCTTCCTGCTGAGAACTACGCGATAAAAATGGGCGTACATCCAAGCAAATCAACTGCTGAGAATGTGGCTAATATCAAGAAGCAGATTAATGAAATTGCAGCACTTTATGATTGGGATATGGAGGTTAATACCACCGATCCGGATTTCTATAAATGGACCCAGTGGATATTTGTAAAGATGTTCAAGGCAGGACTCGCTTATCAAAAGGAAATGCCGATTAACTGGTGTCCTTCTTGTAAGACCGGTCTTGCGAATGAAGAAGTAGTGGGTGGTGAATGTGAACGCTGCGGCTCTTCCGTTACCAAGAAAAACTTAAAGCAATGGATGTTAAAAATCACGGAATATGCAGATCGTTTATTAGAGGATCTGAATAAGCTGGATTGGCCTGAAAAGGTTAAGAAAATGCAATCAGACTGGATTGGTAAAAGCTATGGTGCGGAGGTTGACTTCGTGGTAGCAGGTACCTCCGATAATATCCGTGTTTATACCACCAGACCGGATACCTTATATGGTGCAACCTTTATGGTATTGGCTCCGGAGCATGCGTTTGCAAAGAATCTGGCAACAGAGGAAACCAGAGCAGCTGTAGAGGATTATATCTTTAAGTCCTCCATGAGATCCTCCGTTGACCGTATGCAGGATAAAGAAAAAACCGGTGTATTCACAGGAAGCTATGCAATTAATCCGATTACCGATAAAGAAATTCCTATCTGGTTATCTGACTATGTATTAGCAGACTATGGTACCGGTGCAATCATGTGTGTGCCTGCTCATGATGACAGAGATTTTGATTTTGCTACGAAGTTTGGAATTCCGATTGTCCAGGTTATCTCAGCGGATGGTAAGGAAAACCCGAATTTAACCGAGGCTTATACCGAAGCAGGAATTATGATTAATTCCGGTGAATGGAATGGCATGAGCTCTGAGATTGCTAAAAAAGAAGTACCGGATAAATTAGACGGTATGGGAATTGGCAAGAAAACCGTGAATTATAAATTACGTGACTGGGTATTCTCAAGACAGCGTTATTGGGGAGAGCCTATTCCAATTGTACACTGTGAACATTGCGGAGCTGTTCCGGTTCCGGAGGAGCAGTTACCATTATTATTACCTGAGGTTGAGAAATATCAGCCAACCGGTACCGGTGAATCACCGCTGGCAGATATTCACGAGTGGGTAAATACAACTTGTCCTGCTTGCGGAGGCCCTGCTAAGAGAGAAACCAATACCATGCCTCAGTGGGCTGGTTCCTCCTGGTATTTCCTTCGTTATGTGGATAATAAGAATGACAAGGAATTAGTTTCCAAAGAGAAAGCTAAGGAGCTGCTTCCGGTAGATATGTATATCGGCGGAGTTGAGCATGCGGTATTACATTTACTTTACTCCAGATTCTATACCAAGTTCTTAAATGATATTGGTGTTGTGGACTTTGATGAACCCTTTGTAAAGCTCTTCAATCAGGGCATGATCGGTAAGAACGGCGCTAAGATGAGTAAATCCAAAGGAAATGTAGTTTCTCCGGATGATTTGGTACGCGACTATGGCCGTGACTCCTTGAGAATGTATGAGCTCTTTGTTGGTCCTCCGGAACTTGATTCCGAATGGGATGACAGAGGGATTGACGGCGTATATCGCTTCATAAACCGTTTCTACAATCTGGTTATGGAGAACAAGGAAACGTCCGTTGCTCCTACCCAGGAAATGGTTAAATTACGTCACCGTATGATTTATGATATCACAACTCGTCTTGAGACCTTCAGCTTAAATACAGTTGTCAGCGGCTTCATGGAATATAACAACAAGATGTTAGAGCTGGCTAAGAGAGCTGGTGGTATTGATAGAGAAACCTTAGAGACAGCAACAATTCTCTTGGCACCATTTATCCCTCATGTCAGCGAGGAGTTATGGGCACAATTAGGTCATGAAACTTCGGTATTTAAGAACACCTGGCCTGTACATGATGAAGAGAAGATGAAGGACAGTGAGATTGAAATTGCAGTTCAGATGAACGGCAAAACTAAGACTACTGTACTGGTTGCTGCAGATGCAGCAAAGGATTCTATCATCTCTTCTGCAAAGGATGCTCTTGGCGATAAACTGGTTGGAACTATCGTTAAGGAAATCTATGTACCGGGAAAGATTGTAAATATTGTTGTGAAGTAAAGCTAGAAAAATAAAGTTAGGCAAGTATAAAACCAGAAGTACAAAACAAGAAATACAAGATAGAACGAACAAAGGTTATTAGTAATAGTTTAGTTGAAATTATTTAACAGGATGTATGAAATAGATATTATAAAAAATGTTATCATTGATTAAATAAAAAATCATCTGGAGTGTAGCCTAAGTAAGATATGGCTTACAATTCAGGTGATTTTTTTACCTTATACGTAGCTTCTATGCAGTTATATATTTTGTAAAGGAGCAGGTAAGCTGCTAACTACCAGGATAGTTTTTCTAATACTGCAGCTTATTGATAAAAATATACGGTTTCTGAAAAATAGCTTGTCCGTCTTTAATTTTGAATTAATTGGGAAATTAATCTATTAAAATTCAGCCGATTATGGTAAAATAAGCTAATATGACTTAATTAAACTGAATGGAAGCAGATATTAGGGAGGGTAACGAATGAAGGTTATTACAAAGTTTTCGATAAAGGATTTATGGACGATACCAAATATTTTATGCTATATTCGTTTTCTATTGATTCCGGTATTTATCATTCTTTATATCAAAGCAACCACTCCAAGTGAGTATCTAAGGGCTGCGATTATCGTTCTTATTTCCGGATTAACAGATTTTTTAGACGGTTTTATTGCACGCAAATACCATATGATAACGGATTTAGGCAAAATAATCGATCCGCTTGCTGATAAGCTAACTCAGGCGTCGCTTATTTTTGTGTTGATTGTAAAGATTAAATGGATGTACTTGCTATTAATTATGTTCTTACTATTACAGCTATTTTTAGTAATCGCTGGTCTGGTTATGCTGAAGAAAGGCACAAAGTTGAACGGATCGAAGTGGTTTGGTAAAGTTTCAACTACTGTTTTTTATGCGGTCATGCTAATCTTGGTATCAATACCTACGTTGAATTATCACACCACAAATACTTTGATGATGGTTTGCGGAGCATTCCTGCTTTTATCGATGCTGCTATATATGAAAGAATATATTATGATGTATCGAGGTTTGAGGGTTCACAGGAAATAAAGTGACGGGATACATGATCATAGCTTACTAGGTCCAGTGCTTTCCCGTTGTATGAACTTCCCACGCAGCAAAATCTTGCTGATGGTTACGTTATGAATCAGCCCGTCCAATAAAAGAAAAGCACTCTTGCCAAGGTCGGTTCGATCCTGGCGAATGGTGGATAGGGAAGGTGAGAGTTGTGCAGCAATGGGAAGGTCGTCAAAACCGATTACGCTGATATCCTCCGGCACCCTTAAGCCTCGTCTCTGGAGCTCAGCAATAACACCGGTTGCTATTAAATCACTTGCACACATGATTGCGGTAGCTCCCTGATCTAAAAAGCCTGGTACATGATCCTTGGCACAGTCAGGAACGTAATAGCCATATTCTATTAAATTTTCGTCTGCGGTCAATCCATGCCTTGACATACTATTTACAAAGGCATGATGACGCTGCTGTGATACCATAGAATTCTTTGAACCGTTTAGGAAGGCAATCCGTTTATGACCCAAGCTGTGTAAATGCGAAACAGCTAGATCAATCCCTTCCTCATTATCCGTGCCCACATAGCCTATGTGGGTATTTTTTTCGATATAATTATCCAACAAAACGGTGGGTACTGTAGTTTTACTCAGCTGTCGAACCCAATCATCATGCAGGGTAAAGCCTAGGAGAAAGGCACCGCTATAACCATTTTTCAGCATGTAAGTATCAAATTTTTCCGCTGATTGCATATTTAAATTCGTTGGAACAACGGTTACGTCCCAATGTCTTCTAGCTGCAGATAGCTTAAAGCCCACGATAATCTCATAACCGAATTGATCAATATTTTCATAATCCATGTTCTCAATAAAAATACAAACCTTTCTAGAACCGGTAGAAGTCATTTTCTTTGGGGAATACCCCATCTCTACAGCGGTATCCAGTACAAGCTGGCGCATATCTGCACTAATATCACTTGCACCATTTAGGCCCTTTGATACAGTACTGACAGCTATGCCTAATTTATTTGCGATTTCTTTTATTGTGGGCATGGGTTTTCCTCCTAAAACTTTTCAATATTACTGTGTATTTTTATAAAACAGAATGCTTACCGTATTCAATATATCATGATGGATATACCTTTTCAATCAGATTTTAAACCTAATTACTATTTATTATTCATTGACAAAACAGGGTAAAAATGATAATCTATGGATATAGTTTCGAAAATTTCCGAAAATATATATCAATCAAAGGGAAAAACCTTCAAAAACTATGTTTTGTTTTGAAAACAAGTTGAAACTACAGAATTATATACTATATGCGCCGGAGCGAAGCAAAGTGCGCATCACTGGCACGAAGTTCCATATCATGTGCTTTTTACATGATATATTATGTAACTTTCTAAGTAGGAGGTAAGTATGGCAAATAATTTTAAATCAAATGTGACAATGGTATTGGATTTTGATTACGGAAAGACAATGAAAGAAGCGACTATAATAGAACGATACAATGCAGTTTCAAAAGCTGCAATGAAGAATCTCGGAAAGGATTGGAGCCTATCCGCACCGGGAAAGAAGGTATGCTATCTTTCAGCAGAATTTTTGATTGGCCGATTAATCTACAGTAATCTGGTTAATATGGGCTTGTTCCATCAGTTTTCAGAGCTGATGAGCGAAAACAATCTGGATATCCGAAGCTTCGAGGATATTGAAGATGCAGCTTTGGGGAATGGAGGCTTAGGACGTCTGGCAGCCTGCTTCTTAGATTCAGGTGCGACCCTGGGAATTACCTTGAACGGCTATGGAATCCGCTACAAATATGGTTTGTTCAAGCAATATTTTGAGGAAGGCTTCCAAAAAGAAATGCCGGATGACTGGCAGCGTTTTGGTGACCCCTGGTCCGTTCGCAAGGAAGAGGAAAAAGTAAGAATTGATTATAAGAACCAATCTGTTTACGCAGTTCCATATGATATTCCGGTCATAGGCTATGGCGGAAAGAAAGTGAATACGCTGCGTCTATGGCAGGCAGAACCCTTGGAGAGTTTTAATTTTGAGCTGTTCAATGAGCAGAAGTACGATAAGGCTAACAAGAATAAGAATGAAGCAGAGGCAATTTCCAGTATCCTTTATCCGAATGACGATACAGAAGAGGGTAAGAAGCTTCGCTTAAAGCAGGAGTATTTTTTCTCAAGTGCTACCTTGCAGGATCTCCTCATCAAGTATAAGCAAAAGCATGGGAATGATTTTACGCATTTTTCCTCAGAGTATGCGATACAGCTTAATGACACTCACCCTGTTGTTGCCATACCGGAGTTGGTACGGCTATTAAAGGAGCAGGAGCGAATCAGTACTACTAAGGCAATCCGTATTGCAAAAGAGACCTTCGCTTATACGAATCATACGGTTATGGCGGAAGCTTTGGAAAAATGGAATGAAAGCTTGTTTAAATCTGTTATTCCTAATGTCTATAAGTATGTTGTTCAAATTCAGAAGTCGTTAACAAAAGAACTGGAGCTACGTGGAAAAGGAACGGAGGATCAACAGCGAATTTATAATATTCTAGATAACAACACCATTCATATGGCGAGATTAGCGATCTATACGAGCCATTCTACAAATGGCGTAGCAAAGCTGCATACTGAGATATTAAAGCATACTGCTTTAAAGGAATGGTATGAGATATATCCGGAACGCTTTCATAATATGACCAATGGCATTACTCAGCGAAGATGGCTGAATCTTGCTAATATGGAATTAGCCGGTTTTATCACGGATAAGATAGGAAGCGGATGGATTACGAATCTGGATCGTCTTAAGGAGCTTGAGAAATTCTCAGAGGATAAAAATATCATCAAGGAATTCGGGGATATCAAGCGTATTAAGAAGAGACAGCTTGCCGAGTATATCGAAAAGCAGGAGGGTGTTCATATCAATCCGGACTTTATTTTTGATATTCAGGTTAAGCGGCTCCACGAATATAAGCGCCAGCTGCTAAATGCATTTTCAATTTTGGATATTTACTTTGGAATAAAAGAGGGTAGAATTACTGATTTTAATCCAACTGTTTTTATCTTTGGTGCAAAGGCAGCTCCTGGCTACTATAGGGCTAAGGGTATTATTAAATACATTAATGAAATAGGAAAGCTCATTAATCAGGATCCTGAGGTAAAGGATAAGCTTCAGGTGGTATTTGTTCAGAACTATAATGTCTCCTATGCAGAGAAGCTGGCTCCTGCGGCTGATGTCTCAGAACAGATCTCAACAGCCGGAACCGAGGCTTCTGGAACCGGAAATATGAAGTTTATGCTAAACGGTGCGGTGACCTTAGGAACCTATGACGGGGCAAATGTAGAAATCGTGGAACAGGCCGGAGAAGAGAATAATTATATCTTCGGAGCACGGGTGGAAGAGCTGGATCGAATCAAGGATACCTATGATGCGAAGGGAATCTATGATACCAACCCAAGAGTAAAACGAGTTTTGGACACCTTGGTAGATGGTACAGTAAGTGATGGCGGTACAGGGATGTTCGCAGAGCTGTATCAGTCACTGCTTTACGGTGCAAGCTGGCATAAACCGGATCATTATTTCATCCTTCTGGATTTTATTTCATATTGTGATGAAAAGCTGAGAGTCAACAAGGATTATGCAGATGCCTTTCTTTTCCGTAGAAAGTGTTTCCTAAATACCGCGAATGCAGGGAAGTTTTCCAGTGACAGAACCATCAAGGATTATGCTAAGGATGTATGGATGGTTTAAGAAAAAATAAGAGTAGGGAATTAAGAGAATGAAATTAAGAGCATTGTGATCGAGTGCATTGAGATCAAGAGCATCAAGATCAAGAGGATTAAGATCAAGAGCATTAAGATCAAGAACATTGAGGAGAGTGTAACTTGATAGATAAATGTTAGGCCTTCTCATCTAAGTAGCCCCTGTTGCAGCCATTTTTGTTGCAATACGGGGTGATCAAGGATGAGAAGGCCTAATGCTATGTAGGTGCTATTTTCTGCTCGCCATGAATTTTCTTATCATTTCAAATTGCTGTCTTTCCTTCGGGGTCAAATTCTTAGTCAAAATCTCCATTAAGATTTCACTTTCATCTTTCGAAAAGGCCATATTCTGCTGCTGTAGCTTTTTATTTACATTCATGAGGAGGGGAACTAGCTGTTCCATGGGCTTACCATCAGCTTCCTTCATTAGCTCTAAGAATATGGTCATTTTGCGCGGATCGATATTTTTCAGCTTTGGATTGTTCGTCCAAGTAGTATCTGGCATAATTATTCTCCTTTTTGATCATCAGTTTTGCTATTATTATCATATGACATAGAATTAAAAAGCATGCTAAGGTTTTCAAAGGTACCTTTTTTATCAGAAGGAACCATGGATTTTAACATATCCAGCATAGGAGTTGAGTTTGTTCCGGATCCAGTGTTCGAAGAGGGGATTTTGATGTTATTTGATATGGATTCTTCGGCTGCAGCAGCTTTAATATCTCTCAAGATATCGGCTACTGTTGGATCCATCGCTGGAATAGTTTCACCATCAGCTGATTTTTCTTCGTTCATATCATTTCTATTATCATAACCGTTATCTTCCCCGGTACCGTAGTAGGAGTCTGTCCCGTAACCGTAGCCTACATCTGAGTCGAATATGTGGTCGGATTTCGTTCCAGCACCATTTTCCAGGTCTGCTCTCGAGTCCTCTTCCATATCTGTTGTATCAATGTCATCAATGTCTGCTTTATTTACATCATCTGTGGATTGTTTTGAAACAGTGTTGCCATTGTCGTCGGTACTTTGTGCTGTAAATGCTTTAATGGTTTGAAAGATGGATTCAAAATTAGAGCCTGTGAAATTACCGGTAACGTTAGAAGTATCATCTTGGTTCATATCACCAAAGGGAAAGCCTCCAAAATCCTGCATCGTTTTCATTGCTTCCATCATATTCGTATACATTTCAAACATCTTCTTCATATGAAATAAATTAAGGATACGATCTACGATATCGCGTTCCTTTTTATTACAGACTGGACGGACAGCGGCTAGTAGCCCTTCAATATCTATATTTTCAAATGCAAAGCCACAAGCAGCCAGATTCTGCGGTTTTTTTGCGGATTTTACACTGCCCATTAAATCGCATACCTTGACAAATAGATCAGCCATTCCTTGTGTTCTATTGTCGACGAAAGGTATGGCTGCCTTTACCAGTTCTGCGGTGTGAAATATATCTTGGTCTGCCATAGCTTCTCCCATTATCCATACTCATTACATTATATTCAAGCATTGAGGAAAAATGAATGAGGAGGTAAAATGATGTTCTTAAGGATATAATTAATTTATCAATCGAGGAGACAAAGAGTAGGTTAACGAATGAAAATATAGTTGACATATCCTGGGTCAAGGGATATGTTTATTTTATTACTACAATAAAAAAACTGAAAGAAATAGGTTGCAGAATCATTGATTAATAATAAAGTCATTGGGAGGAAAGGTAATGATAAGTGTAGAAGAACTTTGCAAAAGACAACGAAGTTTTTTTGAATCTGGATTAACGAGGAATTTAGAATTTAGAAAAGAATGTTTGCGAAAGCTTAAGAAAACAATTATATCCCATGAAGCAGAGATTATGAAGGCATTAAAAGAAGATTTGAACAAATCCTCCTTTGAGACATATGCAACAGAGATTGGAATGGTGCTTGAAGAAATTAATTTTATGCTGAAGAACATGAAGAGACTATTGACCGTTAAGCAAGTAAGAACTCCAATCACTCAATTCCCTGCCAGCAGCAGAATTTATCAGGAACCCTATGGTACCGTTTTAATTATGTCGCCATGGAATTATCCCTTTCAATTAGCAATGGTACCTTTGGTTGGAGCAATAGCCTGTGGAAACTGTGCGATTGTCAAACCTTCCAATTATTCACCGGCAACCTCTAGCATAATCGATAAAATTCTATCTAAGATATTTAAAGATGCCCACGTGGCAGTCATCCAAGGGGGCAGAGAGGTCAATCAATCCTTATTGGATTATAAGTTTGATCTGATCTTCTTCACAGGCAGTGTGGAGGTGGGCAAAATTGTGATGGAAAAGGCGGCGAAGCATCTGACACCGGTTGTGTTGGAGCTAGGCGGCAAAAGCCCCTGTATTGTTGATAAAACAGCGGATATTAAAATGGCTGCCAAACGAATCGCCTGGGGGAAGTGCTTGAATTCCGGGCAGACCTGCGTGGCACCGGACTATCTGCTGGTTCATAAGGAGATAAAAAAGGAGTTGAGTAGGGAAATTATGAAAAATGTCGGGAAAATGTATACGGAATTTCCGGAAAACAATCCTGAATTCCCTAAGATTATAAACCGAAAACATTTTGAACGTTTAAACTCCTTGATAGAAACAGGAAAAGTGATTTACGGCGGTAGAGGAAATGAGGTCACGAATCAAATAGCCTTTACTTTGATGGACGAAGTGTCCTGGGAAGATGAAATAATGAAGGAAGAGATTTTTGGACCAATATTACCCATAATTGAGTATGAAAATCTGGGTGAGATAATTCAAAGAATCAATCATAGACCAAAGCCCCTTGCCCTTTATCTATTTACCCGTTCCAAAGAAGTGGAGAGGAAGATTCTTGGTGGAGTATCCTTTGGTGGAGGATGTGTTAACGATACAATTGTTCACTTGGCTACTTCCTATATGGCTTTTGGTGGTGTTGGTGAAAGTGGAATGGGAGCATATCATGGGAAAGAGAGTATCAGAACCTTTTCCCATAGTAAAGGTGTTCTTAAGAAGAGTAATCGAATTGATATTCCGATTAGATACGCACCTTATAAGGATAAGATAGAATTGTTGAGAAAGATAATGAAGTGATCCTGATTTTAAAAACTTGATTACTCATAAAATAATAAAAGAGCTGCTGCCAACTAACCTATGTTTAGTTTTGCATCAGCTCTTATTCAATACAGTAGAATCAGCCTTGGTACTATAGGATACAAGCGTCTTGTTAATATCCTAATACTAACAGGATATTACTAACAGGATATTACTACTAAGATATCGTTAACAGTCTATCTCTGACCAGATATTATGCAGGATAGTTTAAATGTTCCTCATCGATTTGATATAGCACATCATCTAAGAATTGTTTCGCATAGAATTTTGCGATATCTAGGTTCATGTCAGAATAGTTTCCGCAATTTTCTGCAGTGGCACCTGGGATATCCCCGGAAAAGTCCCGAATAAACTCATACATTTCTATCATTAATGGGATAATGTCCTTAGAGGTATAATCTCCTCCGAGTAACAGATAAAAGCCGGTTCTGCAGCCCATCGGTCCAAAATAAACAGTTTTGTCCGCATATTCAGGATGATTTCTTAAATAGGTGGCTGCAAGATGTTCAATGGTATGCATTTCTCCGGTAGCCATAACGGGATCAAAGTTAGGGCGGGTCATTCTAAGATCAAAGGTGGTGATAATTTCATTTCCGATTTTATCTTTTCTAGATACGTAAACTCCACGTAATAATTTCATGTGATCAATGGTAAAGCTGGCAATTTGTTTCATAGACATCTTCCTTTCATTTTACATTATATTTTAAATTATAAATGTTGGCTTTCATCATAATTCGTATTTATGGCTCATTGTCTGCAAGTACAATATCAATAGATATTATTATACCATAGGAATTCAGATTTGTGGATAAGGATTTTTAATGAAGTTTATGTAGTTTGAAAGGGAGGGTTTATAGGTTTTATACGATAGAAGGTTGACAAGTTTACCAAAAAGAGGCATGATATTGAAAGGCATTGCCTCTGGTTCAGGCTTGCTTGTATTGGAATAATACGGATGGAGGAAAGGGTATAATGATTGATAGTATAATTTTTGATATGGACGGCACCTTATGGGATTCTACTCCGGAGGTAGCAGTTGCTTTTAATAAAGTACTTCAGGAGAAATATCCGGAGGTTACGGATGAGGTGACAGCAGAGAGACTGGCAGGGCTATTTGGTCTGCCACTGGAAGTTATTGGGGTGAGACTGTTCCAAAGTGTAGCTGAAGAGAAAGCAATTAAATTAATTGCAGAATGCTGTGAATATGAAAATGAATATCTTGCAGTGCATGGTGCGAAGCTTTATGAAGGCCTGGAAGAAGCACTTGAGATTCTTTCAAAGAAATATAAGCTATTTATCGTAAGTAATTGCCAGGAGGGGTATATCCAATGCTTTTTTAAAGCGAACCCTCATTTGGAGAAATATTTTACCGATTTTGAATATCCAGGCAGATCAGGTAAGCTAAAAGCAGACAATATAAAGATGGTAGTAGAGCGAAATGGACTGAAAAACCCAATCTATGTTGGGGATACCGCAGGCGATGCAAAGGCTTCCGTGGAAGCTGGAGTTCCTTTTGTATTTGCCCGATATGGATTTGGTGAGGTGGATAATTATGCTGATGTTATCGATTCCCTGCAGGATTTGGTGGAAAAATATAATATCTAAATTATGCCTAATAAGAGATCAAAAGGAAAGTAAACATTGACAACCAGTGGCTTTCTTTATATATTGAAATATAGAAAATAGCAGGACTCACAAATTATGAGGCTTGACGAAGGAATAGGATGTGAACTTATGTTAGATGGAAAAAAATCGATTTTTAGCGGAATGCAGGCCACCGGGACACTTACCCTCGGTAATTATCTTGGCGCACTGAAGAATTGGGTAGAGCTTGAGGATGAATACCAATGCTTTTACTGCGTTGTAGATATGCATTCCATTACAGTGCGTCAGGATCCGGCAGAGCTGCGGAAAAGAGCAAGAGCGCTTCTGACCCTATATATTGCAGCTGGACTTAACCCTGAGAAGAATTGTATTTATTATCAATCCCATGTTTCAGGACATGCTGAGCTTGGTTGGATTTTAAATTGCTTTACCTATATGGGTGAGTTAAACCGCATGACTCAATTTAAGGATAAGTCTGCAAAGCATGCAGATAATATTAATGCGGGTCTCTATACTTATCCGGTATTGATGGCAGCAGATATATTATTATTCCAGTCCGATGTTGTTCCTGTAGGTTCCGATCAGAAGCAGCATTTAGAAATAGCAAGAGATATTGCAACACGCTTTAATTCAATTTATGGAGACGTATTTACAATTCCGGAGCCCTATATTGGTAAGCAGGGAGCGAGAATCATGAGCCTGCAGGATCCGGATAAGAAAATGTCAAAGTCCGATGAAAATCCTAATGCAAGCATTTACCTGATGGATGATAAGGATACTGTTATACGTAAATTTAAAAGAGCTGTGACCGATTCGGATAACCAGATCAGATATTCGGAGGATAAGCCGGGAATCAAAAATTTGATTGAAATCTATGGACTAGCAACCGGGAAGTCAGTAGCAGAGGTAGAAGCAGAGTTTATTAACTCCGGCTACGGAGACTTTAAGCTTGCTGTAGGAGAAGCAGTTGCAGATCTTCTGACTCCTTTGCAGACAAGATTTGATGAGCTGCAAAAGGACAAGGCTTATGTCGACGGCATTATCAAGAGCAATGCAGAAAAAGCAAATTATTATGCAACAAAGACCCTAAGAAAAGTTCAGAAAAAAGTAGGTTTTCCTGAGAGAATAAGATAAGAAAGGATTGTTAACTATGGGTTTAATCAAGCGGAATAAGCTATATTAAGCATTCCACAAGATACCTAAATAACTGTTGACTATCGTGAATTATCATAGGATTTTTTAAAAAGTGTGTAAAAAATGTGTATTATCTGGTATGTAGTGTGTAGTGTAGATAAATGAATATTTGATTTAAGCCTTAACTAAAGGCATTACAATTTATTACTAGATTGTAGTGCCTTTAGTTTATGCTTAATAGTTGCAAAATAATTACAAAAAAGGTAAAATTAAAATACAAAATGTAATTGCTATAATGTTAGGGAAGGTAAATGTGATAAAAGTACATCACCAACTAATTTAAGGAGGATAAGAACATGGAGCAATTTGAATACAAAACACTATATACTGATGCTAAGGGAGTATTTGGTGGTAAGGTTGACCAATACTCTTTCCAAAATGAATTAAATGAATTGGGTTCACAGGGATGGGAGCTAGTAAACTCCGTTGCCACCGCTCAAAGTTATGGTAGCACAAGGTGGATCATCTCGATATTCAAACGTAAGAAATGAGAAGAAATAAATCAAAAGTCATAGCATAGAACGATGGATTCATTAAGAATTATAAGGAGATTCTAGGGTTTATAAGAGCTTAAGGGCATTACATTTATTATTTAAATTGTAATGCCTTTATTTCGTGTTTAATAGTTGAAAAATAATGACAAAAAAGGTAAAATTATTGGAATAGAAATCAAGTGAACATTTTGTGAGAATGAAATATTCAGAAAGGATAAAGGGGAATGGAATTTTATTTTAAATCAAAAGGAGCAAAGTTGCAGCTTTATCGAGAGGATGGATTTATAGACGAGGATTTAGGAGAACTAAAGGAAACATTTACTGGAAAACTGATAACAAATAATTTCCTTGCGGAAGATTTTGAGTTGGAAGATATATCTGGTATCTTTTCTAAAGGGAAAAGGTATTCTATAAAGAGTTCAAAGGGGCTTAATGGTATTATTGAGAAAAAAGGCTTCGGTGACAGATATTTATTGATTTCTAATTAATGTGGATGAGGATACGATGTAATATAAACACCATCCTGACGGTGAAATACTAATAAAAGTAAGGGCTGTTGTTTCAACAGCTTTTTTCTAGTTCATTCTGTGAATTTTATAATTGTAATTCACTTCGGGCACCGGGTGGGCATTATGACAAATTGATTGTTAGTAGATAAGAAAGGATAAGCATATGAAAATAGTTTTTTTAGAAACAGATACCTTAGGAAAAGATGTTGATCTTTCCCCTTTTGATCAATTGGGAGAGGTTATAAAATATTCTAGCTCAAATTTGGAGGAGACTGTAGAGAGGGTTAAGGAAGCTGAGGTTATTATTGTAAATAAAGTCCCTATGAAAGCAAAGACTTTGAATGGAGCAAAAAATTTGAAATTAATTTGTGTTACCGGAACGGGTACAAATATTATTGATTTTTCCTATACTAACGATCGAAATATAAAGGTGGCCAACGTTAAGAGCTATTCCACCCATTCCGTGGTTCAGCATACCTTTGCTTTATTTTTCTACCTTTATGAAAAATTAAATTACTACGATCAATTTGTAAAATCGGGAGAATATATCAGGTCTGATATCTTTAGTCATTTTAATGTGAAGTTTCATGAATTGGCGGGTAAAACTTGGGGAATTATCGGGCTCGGTGAGATTGGCAGAGGTGTTGCACAGGTGGCAAAAGTATTTGGCTGCAACATCATCTATTACTCTACCACAGGAAGAAATGACAATACTTCTTTTCAGAAGGTGGGGCTGGATTCGCTGCTGCAAGAATCGGATATCATATCCATTCATGCACCTCTGAATCAGAATACGAGAGATCTGATTGGAGAGGAGGAGCTTCGTAAGATGAAAAATGAGGCAATCCTGTTAAATCTGGGCAGAGGACCAATTATCAATGAAAATGCGTTGGCAAGAGCCTTAAAGGAAGACTGGATTGGAGCAGCAGGATTGGACGTTCTCTCAGCAGAACCCATGTTAGAATCCAATCCACTGAAAGATATTCAGGATAGCACAAAGCTCATTATTACCCCCCATATTGCCTGGGCTACGATAGAGGCAAGACAACGATGCACTGATGAGGTTTATCAAAATATTGTTGCTTTTCAGAATGGGGAAGAAAGAAATGTGGTTACAGAGTAGGGGATGACAAGGGGGGATGACAAGGGGACGGGGTTGTTGTCACAGGTGACAACAACCCCGTCCCCTTGTCATCCCCTTGTCATCGATAAAATTCACGGATACGACTCATTTGTGAGGTCATACCAACAAAAAGTTGGTCCACCAAAGTAATAGCTACCATGGATTCTACAACGACAACCGCACGTGGAACAATAATAGGGTCATGACGGCCCTGTATTTGAATCTCAACATTATCTTTCTCTTTGTTTACTGTATGCTGAGGACGAAAGATAGAGGGAGTAGGTTTGACGGCAGCCCGGAGAATAATATCGGAGCCATCACTCATGCCTCCAAGAATTCCACCGGCATGATTACTTTTCTTCGATAAATTAGAATTAATATCGTATTCAAAGGAATCGTTATTGTCGGAACCTTTAAGCTCGGCCGCCTGGAAGCCGGCACCGATCTCGAATCCTTTAATCGCCCCAATTGACATAACCGCTTTTGCGAGAGATGCATCCAGTTTATCAAAGACAGGCTCTCCGATACCAGCAGGCATACCGGTGACGATACACTCTATAATTCCACCCACGGAATTGTGGTCCTGCATTTGCTGCATTAAATATTCCTCCGCCCTTGCTGATGCCTCCAGATCCGGCATGAAAAACGGGCTTAAGTGTGTTTTGTTCAAATCTGCTGTTTGATCATCGATTGATATAGAGCCAATGGATTTTGTATAGGCTCTTACCTTAATACCCAGCTCTCTTAGGATGGCACAGGCAATTGCTCCGGCAGCAACTCTTCCAATCGTTTCACGACCGGAAGACCGACCGCCTCCACGGTGGTCACGAAAGCCATATTTTTGATCAAAGGTATAATCCGCATGACCGGGGCGGTAATAGGAAGCGATTTTTGAGTAGTCACCGGAACGTTGGTTTTCATTAAAAACCACAAGAGAAATTGGTGCGCCGGTAGTGCGACCTTCAAATACACCGGAGAGAATACTTACCTTATCTTCCTCCTTGCGAGGGGTGGAATAACGTGTTTGACCCGGCTTTCTTCGGTTTAGATAATCCTGAATATATGGTTCATCCAATAATAATCCGGCGGGGCAGCCGTCGATAACAACACCGATGCCGTTTCCGTGAGATTCCCCCCAGGTTGTAATGGAAAATATAGTTCCATAGGTTGATCCTGACATAGATACCTCCATCATCCAAAAATTTATCATAAGTATATAGGAAAAAGAAATGAGATTCAATCATTTTGAAGACATTTATGAAAATAGTTCATATATTAGATTGACAGAATATTTTGAGGTATTGAGATGGCAGATCGAGATCGAATTGACAGAACAAATGGATTAGCACGGATACGTGATGATATAAAGGATAGTAAAGGAAAAGAAGATTTGATCATCGAAGAGAATACAATTTACGAAATTGATCGGGAATGTTATGAAAGAATGAAAAGACAAAAGAAGAAAAAACAGTCAGGCAATAAGTCGAATAGATCCAGATAGGAATTTATAAAACTAAGTTAATATGAATAGAAGATAAGGAGCCGCTCTATTTATAGAAGCTCCTTATTTTTAAATGAAAAATATGTTATCCTGGTAGCATATCTGTGATTACCGATATGATGGATAATACGATAAATAAAAAGATAAGGCTGCCTGAGAGGCAGCCTTTCTTCCGTTCGCCTATTAAGGAGAACATTTTGCGAATGGAGTTTACTTGGCTTTTCGATGAATCTTAGAATAAGCCGTTTCCACCGCCACAGCAGCAGAGGAGAATGATAATTAAAAGAATACTGCCACAGCCATCACTACCAAATCCACTTCCACCGAAGCCACTATTGCCGTTACCACAGCAGCACAGTAAAAGTATGATAATGAGAATAAAGCTGCAATCATTTCCTGTTGATGTGTCGCAATGGGTTGCTTGTAAATCACTCATAGTATGTTCCTCCAAATATCAATTACACTCATATCTTATGTGGTAGAGCTTGACTAATTTCCATTTTTTTAAAGAAATTATGTGATGAATTTACGACAAAATAATCACAAATATAGCAAATAAATAGAAGTGTAGCCTTGGTTACATGAAAATTGGGCGATTCTGGTATTGTTTCACACCAAGATTGGTGTATATAAGAAAAGCCTTTTGAATAATATGATAAAAAAGATATTGGAGGCTTTCTGTGGTCAATAAACACAAAGTCCAGGTTATTGTTAGTTGTAGTGAATATGAGAAGCGACAGAAGGCTTTTGAAGATGTAGGAAACATTAAGTATAGACTTCCGATGATCGGAGCATATGTGATCGAGGTGGAAGAAAGAGAACTTGAAACGATCAGAGCAATGGATGGGCTGCTGGAAATGGAGAAGGATACACATATTACAGCCCAGATGAATCATGTAAATGATATTATTGAAAGTTATTGGGCTCATGAGAGAGGACATTATGGTCAGGATATAGGTGTTGCTATCGTTGATACAGGAATTGCATTGCATAAGGATTTTGGTGAAGACGGTAATAGAGTAATTGCCTTTGCTGATTTTGTTAATCAGAAAACAGAGCCCTATGATGATAACGGGCATGGGACCCATGTGGCCGGAATTATTGGCGGAAGCGGATATTCCTCAAAAGGAAAATATACAGGAGTGGCACCCAGGTGCAATCTAATAGGAGTAAAGGTATTAGATCATCGCGGTGACGGGAATATATCAGATGTACTAGCGGGTTTGCAATGGATTATGGATAATCGTAAACGCTACAACATCAGGGTTGTAAATATTTCAGTGGGTACTTCAGCGAAAGATGTGCTTGATGAGAATTCACTCTTAGTTCAAGGGGTAAATGCAGTTTGGGATAATGGAATGGTAGTGGTAGTTGCTGCAGGAAATAATGGTCCGGGACCAATGTCGATTTCTACTCCGGGGATTAGCAGAAAAGTAATTACTGTGGGATCCTCAGACGATAGTGTGGCAGTTGAAGTCTTTGGAAGTGGTCGTACAAAAGACTATTCTGGCCGGGGGCCAACGCCTTTCTGCATAAAAAAACCAGATATTGTTGCTCCGGGCTCAAACATCATATCCTGTAATATCAGCCGGCATTCAACAAAATCAGGAAGCGGAGAGGTGAGATTAACCTTTGCTAATTCACCGATGATGTACACGGTAAAAAGCGGTACTTCAATGGCAACGCCGGTAGTATCCGGTGCAATTGCATTGCTGTTGTCAAAAAATCCAGAGCTGACTAACCGAGAAGTGAAGCTAAAGCTTCGCAGCAGCGCGGTTGATTTGGGACAGCATTGGGAGCGACAGGGCTGGGGCTTACTAAATGTTAGAAATCTGTTAGAAGACGAGAGTTAATGAGATTAATACGATATTATTAATCAAGTATAAGGAGCAAAAATGATGAAATTACTTAAATAAAGCAAGGTTATGTGACCTTTCTTAATTTAGGTTAATTTTTATCTCTTTTTGTTCCTTTTTTACTGTTTCCTATGTAGAATTCAAATTAGTTTATTAAATATACAAATTCTTATTGCAATATTTTTCAACCTGTTTTATAATAATAGATGTAGTTTAGTAACTGAATTATATAGTGGCAAAAGGTTATATTCCCCCCCGTTTTAACCTCTGGCTATGGTATAAGTAATCACGTTATTCTGGGGCTATGATTAACAACAGCCCCATCTTAAAGCAAAATACAAACAAGGAGGAGTTATATATGGCATACTTTAATATTGGTAAGATCGAATATGAAGGAGCTGGGAGTAAGAACCCACTTTCTTTCAAGTATTATAATCCTGAGGAAGTAGTTATGGGTAAGACAATGAAGGATCATTGCCGTTTTGCAATGTCCTATTGGCACACCTTAACTTATATGGGTAATGATCCATTTGGTGGTGCTACCATGCATCGTGATTGGGATAACACTGAAGATGCGATGAGAAAAGCGAAAGAAAGAGTACATGCAGCATTTGAATTCATGGAGAAAATGCAGATTCCTTTCTTCTGTTTCCATGATCAGGACATAGCTCCTAGAGCAGCTACCTTAGAAGAAACCAATAAGAGATTAGATGAAATTGTTGCTGTAATCAAAGAAGAAATGGCTCGTACCGGAATTAAGTGTTTATGGGGTACAACCAATGCCTTCGGCGATGACAAATTTGTACATGGCGCTTCAACCTCCTGCAATGCTACTGTATTTGCTTATACTGCAGCACAGATTAAGAAAGCTATGGAAATCACAAAGGATTTAGGTGGTGTCAACTACGTATTCTGGGGTGGTCGTGAAGGTTATGAGACCTTACTCAACACAGATACTGGTTTAGAATTAGATAACCTTGCCAGATTACTTCAAATGTCAGTTGATTATGCGAAGGAAATCGGATTTACCGGTCAGTTACTCATCGAGCCTAAGCCAAAGGAACCTACAAAACATCAGTATGATTTCGATGCAGCAACTGTACTTTCTTTCCTTAGAAAATATAATTTACAGGATTACTTCAAGTTAAATATTGAGGCAAATCATGCAACTTTAGCACAGCATACCTTCCAGCATGAATTGAATATGAGCAGAATTAATGGTGCTCTTGGTAGCGTTGATGCTAATACCGGCGATCCTATGCTTGGTTGGGATACAGATCAATTCCCTACCAATGTATATGATACAACACTTGCTATGTATGAAATTCTCTTAGACGGCGGCTTAACCACCGGTGGATTAAACTTCGATTCTAAGGTTCGTCGTGGCTCCTTCCAGGATGATGATTTATTCTATGCTTACATTGCAGGTATGGATGCTTTTGCTAAGGGCTTAAAGGTAGCAGCTAAGCTTCTTGAGGATCGTGTATTCGAAGACTTTAAGGCTGATCGTTATGCAAGCTACTCAACGGGCATTGGTAAGGATATCGTAGATGGTAAGGTAGGCTTTAAGGAGTTAGAGGCTTATGCATTAGCGAATGGAACTGTTGCAAATAAATCAGGTAGACAGGAAATGCTGGAGAGTATCTTAAATCAGTATATCCTTGAGACAAAATAGGCTTCCTCACTTATTTTGAATAGAGTTCTATAAAAATATAACTTAAAAGTAGTGTCCCCAAATCGAGGTATTGATTTGGGGACACCTTTTCGTATTAAGTGATAAAAAAGGCTGTTCTGCTTGATCGATTTCATCAAAGCGGAACAGCCTTAAGGTTCATGGCAAAAGAATCAGCATACTAATTCATCGTGTACTAATCCAATACTAAAGATGGTGCAGCATATACTCTTGCCTTCAATTCGTTATCCAGCATATATAAGCCCTTTGGATCACCTGCGAATAAATCATATTTTTTGATGTTGTCATCAGCGTTCTTTTCTTCTTCACCCTGCTCCTTGATAAACCAGTCAAGGAACTGCATGGTACGGAAATCTTTTACGTTATAAGCTGCTTCGTAAATATTATTAATAGAAGCAGTTACAAACTGCTCATGCTCATATGCCAATACGAGAGGTTCACGGAAGCTCTCATAGCTTTTATCAGGAGCATCTACTGCAGCAAGCTTTACAACTTCTCCATTATTCAAAATATACTGACGGAATAATAAGGCATGGTCACGTTCTTCCTGCATTTGAACAAAGAACCAATTCTCAAAACCGTTAAGGCTTTGATCTGAATAGTAATTTGCCATATCCATATACAGATAGGAAGAGTATAATTCCTTTGTGATTTGTTCATTTAAAAGTCTAACTACTTCTTGATTCAACATAGTACATCGTCCTTTCTTCTTACATTGTGTCATTAACTTTAAGCTTCAATTGTGATTACGGATACTGGACAACCATCAGCAGCTTCCTGGGCTGCATCTTCTTCATCGGAAGGAATAGGGTTAGTATAAGCTTCGGCTAATCCTTCATCATCCATACGGAATACAGCAGGACAGACACCGGAACATAGGCCGCATCCGATACAACCATCTCGATCAATTATTGCTCTCATAGTGAAATACCTCCCTTCAAAATATAATGAATTTTATTTAAGACAGATAAAACACGCTGATACTTTCTCTTACGTGTTCCTTTTAGCAAGCAACAAGGCTTAGCATGGACATATTATACCATATTATTTGGAAATTGTAATGGATATATTTGTTTTTCTTATTGAGATTTCTTTAAATTTATGTTATACATATTAGTGTAACGACAAATACTTAATTCAAGTGTGTAAATAACATGCGCTTGAAAAAATACTTAATTTACAATATGGAGGTTGTTATATGAAGAAGTTTGAATGTACTGCTTGCGGTTATATCTATGATGAGGAGTTAGGCGATCCAGATGGTGGCATTGCACCAGGTACTAAATTTGAAGATATTCCTGAAGATTGGGTATGCCCAGTTTGTGGAGTAGGCAAAGACAGTTTTGAAGAAGTAAAATAATAAAGATATCGAAAAATACCTCATCGAATTACCTGGTACAGGAATTGGATGAGGTATTTTTTATGACAAGCTATAAGTTCCAAAAGCTCTTCTCTTGATAAGTATAGGGATTTAGAAAATGTTGTACTAGAGAAAAGACATTGACATACTAGGAAATTCAACTTATTATAGTAATGTTGATTTTACGTTATGTGAGGTGGTTACATGATATACTTAGATTATGCAGCGAATACGCCGGTTGATGTTGAGGTATTGGACAGCTTTGTAGAGATCACAAAGCAATATATTGCAAATCCTAATTCCTGGCATTTGCTAGGCAAACAAACAAAGCTAAAAATAGATGAAATAACAGAGGAGATAGCCGCACTGTTAAAGGTGAAGGCTTCGGAGATTATATATTCCTCTGGTGCAAGTGAAGCGAATAATCTTGCAATCAAGGGGATTGCAGGATCCTATAGACAGAATGGAAAACACATCATATCAACCTGCTTAGAGCATCCTTCGGTCAGCGGAGCCTTGACCTATCTGCAATCCCAGGGTTACGAAATCGATTTGGTTGATATTACGAAGGATGGAACGATTGATCTGGAGCACCTAAAGGAATTACTCCGTAAGGACACGGTGTTGGTGTCTGTTTGCATGGTGGACAGTGAATTAGGAGTCAGGCAGCCGGTGGAAGAGATTAGCCGCATCTTAGAAAATTACCCAAACTGTTATTTCCATACGGATGCTACACAGGCGGTAGGCAAGATACCGGTTCCTTTTGAAGTAGCAGATTGCATCACCTTTACCCCGCATAAATTTTTCGGGTTGAATGGCAGCGGTGTTCTAATTAAGAAAGAACAGGTGGTTTTACAGCCCTTGATTCACGGCGGGACAAGTACGACAATATACCGTAGCGGTACGCCTGTAATTGGATTAATAGCCTCGACATTAAAAGCCTTGGAGCTTTCCTATCGTAATATAGAGGAGAGGCACAGATTAGTCAGCGAAAGAAATGAGTATTTAAAAAAGAAGCTCTTACCCTATAAGAAGGTTAGAATCAATAGTACGAATTATTCTGTTCCACATATTTTAAACTTAAGTGTACAGGGGGTTAAGGGTGGAGTATTTCAAGAGGTCCTTGAAGAAGAAGGCATTTGTGTATCTGTAAAATCAGCCTGCTCTGTACCGAATTCTCCGTCCAGACCGGTTTATGCGGTTTCTAAGGATAAGAAAAATGCCATGTGTTCCTGGCGAATCAGCTTGAGTCATCTGACTTCACAGGAGGAATTGGATTGCTTTTTAGAAGCTTTTCACAGATCCTATGAGAGATTAACCGGTAATTAGCAAGTATTATTGAATTTCATTAGATCTAATGCAAATGATATGGAAATGATGATGTAATAACGACACAAAGTTACTAATGGAGTTTGTATAAGATTTTCATAGTTAGAAAATCGTTGAAAGATATAAATAGTCATATAAATTGATATATAAATAGAAAGTGGTATATAAGATGGAACGTTATGAAGAAATAGAGAGAAGTATTATCACAAAATATCGTAAGCCTCTGTGGAAGAAGTTTATTAACGGGGTAAACGATTATAAATTAATCTCAGAAGGAGATAAGATTGCGGTCTGTATCTCCGGTGGTAAGGATTCCATGCTGTTAGCAAAGTTAATGCAGGAAGTGCAAAGACATGGAAAGATGAAGTTTGAGCTGGTATTCTTAGTAATGGATCCAGGGTATAATGAGATTAACCGTCAGACAATTATTAATAACGCGAAGTTATTAAATATTCCAATTACGATCTTTGAGACAAAAATCTTTGATATTGTCGCGGATGTGGATGCCTCCCCCTGCTATTTATGTGCAAGAATGAGAAGGGGTTACCTCTATAAGAATGCGCAGGCTTTGGGCTGTAATAAGATAGCCCTGGGACATCATTTTGATGATGTGATTGAGACAATCTTAATGGGAATGCTCTATGGCGGTCAGATTCAGACTATGATGCCAAAGCTCCATAGTACCAATCATCCCGGAATGCAGCTGATTCGTCCAATGTATTTAGTGAAAGAGGCGGATATTCTTGCCTGGAAGAACCATCATGAGTTAGAATTTATTCAATGCGCTTGTCGATTCACAGAGAACTGTACACTCTGTGATAATGGTGGCGGTGGTTCGAAACGTCAGGAGATGAAGGCGCTGATTAAAAAATTCAGACAGACGAATTCAGCGATTGATATGAATATTTTCCGTAGTATCCACGATGTGAATCTGACTACAATTATCGGATACCACGATAAAACGACGCAGTATAATTTTTTAGATGATTATGATAGTAAGGGAGCTGACCTATGTTAAACCAGTTTTCAAGAACCGAATTAATGTTTGGAAATGAAGGTATGAATCGATTACAGAACGCCAGAGTTGCAGTTTTTGGCATCGGCGGGGTAGGAGGCTATACCGTAGAAGCGCTTGCGAGAGCGGGTATTGGCAAACTTGATATCATTGATGATGACAAGGTGTGTCTTACGAATATAAACCGTCAGCTGATTGCTACAAGAAAAACGGTAGGTAAATATAAGGTTGATGTAATGAAGGCGCGAATTTTAGAAATCAATCCGAAGGCAGAGGTAACTACATACCAATGTTTTTATACTCCTGATACCTCAGATCAATTCGATTTTTCTCAATATGATTATATCGTGGATGCCATCGATACCGTATCCGGTAAGATTGAAATGGTGTTAAAGGCAAAGGAAAAGAATGTACCGATTATCAGTTGTATGGGTGCGGGCAATAAACTGGATCCAACTAAATTCGAAGTTACCGATATTTATAAAACCTCGGTTTGTCCTTTAGCTAAGGTTATGAGAAGAGAGCTAAAGGTTAGAGGAATTAAGAAATTAAAGGTGGTATATTCACAGGAGCTGCCGAAAAAACCTTTAGAGGATATGGCAAATAGTTGTAAAACAGGTTGTATCTGCCCGCCGGGAGCAGAAAGAAAATGTACCGAAAGACGACAGATTCCAGGCAGCAACTCCTTCGTACCCTCTGTTGCAGGACTAATTCTTGCCGGTGAGGTGATTAAGGATATCAGTGGTGTAAAATAGTGATTTACTAATATAATTAAACTGTTGCATGGGTGCTGCAAGCTTATTTACAAAAAAAGAGTACTCTAAAAATACCAGAAGGAGGATACACATGGGAACAATACCAACAAGAGAAGAAGCATGGGAATTATTAAAGGAATATAATCAGGATGAGTTTCATTTAAAGCATGCCCAGATCGTCGAAGGTGCCATGAAGTACTTTTCCAGAGAATTGGGCTATGGTGAGGAAGAGGAGTTCTGGGGCATTGTAGGCTTATTACATGACTTGGACTTTGGTATGTATCCGGAGGAACATTGTACAAAGAGCCAGGAAATCATGAGTGACAAGGGAATTGATGAGAGAATCATACGTGCTACCGCCAGCCATGGCTATGTCATTACTGTAGATATCAAGCCAGAACATGAAATGGAAAAAGTGTTATATGCAGTAGATGAGCTGACAGGATTGATTGGTGCATGTGCTATCATGAGACCATCAAAAAGTACGATGGACTTAGAGCTTAGCTCCGTAAAGAAGAAATTTAAGACGCCTAAATTTGCTGCAGGCTGTTCCAGAGAAGTAATCAGCAGAGGAGCTGAGATGCTGGGATGGGAATTAGAAGATTTAATCCAGAGAACGATTCTGGCTTTGAGAGAGGTAGAGCAAACAACAGGTTTAGTATAGCTGACAGATAAGCTTTAATACTGTATTAAGTGAGAGCTCATGGTGCAGAGTTCCATGCCAGGGGAGTCTGCACTGAATGCGGTGAATACCATACCATGGAGATTGCGGACATGGTCTATTACGAACAGGAGAAAACAATGGTAGGTTTAGGTACAATAGCGAACATGTCGTTCATCTTAATTGGTGCAACAGTGGGAATTTTGTTTAAGGGAGTGCTAAAGCAAAGGTTTCAGGATACAATTATGAATGCCCTTGGTTTGGCAGTTATGTTCGTCGGAATCAGCGGAGCACTCCAGGGCTTATTCACAGTGGAAGGGAAGTCCCTTGGCACCGCCAATACTATGCTGATGATAGTATCGCTTGCAATCGGAGCCTTCTTTGGAGAGTTAATCAATATTGAAGCAAGACTCGAACGGGTCGGAGAGAAAATAAGGTCGGTACTTAAGGTACAAGGAGAAACCGGACAGAATTTCGTCGAAGGTTTTGTAAACAGCTCCTTATTATTCTGCATTGGTGCAATGGCGATTATCGGATCACTGCAGGATGGTTTATCAGGTGATGCCTCCATGCTCTATGCAAAAGGCTTTATCGATGGAACCTGTTCTATCTTCTTTGCATCGACGCTTGGCATTGGTGTATTCTTCTCCGTTATTCCCCTTGGCTTATATCAGGGAGCAATTACATTATTAGCAAAGTATATTGAGCCCTATTTGAGTGATCAAATGATTGTTAATATATCCTGCATCGGTTCCGTGTTGATATTCGGAATCGGCGTTAACATGATCTTTGGGAAAAAGATCAAATGCGGCAATCTGTTACCGGCGGTATTTGTTCCGGTGGTGTATGAATTGGTAATGAAGTTATTTTAACGGATGATTGAAATACTGTTTTTATTGAAAAGAGACTGTTGAACCAGAGGCTTACGCAATCATAAGCGTAGAGACTCTCTGGTGAGGCAGTCTCTTTTTTATTGGTACAGTTAAAAAGCAAGGGATACGAGGGGGATTTGGTAAAATTGTATACAAAGTACTAGCTGCTACACGAATAATTAGTAAAATATAATTATCGTTGTCTCTTTTATATCTTACTAGTATAATGAAAAAGGAAAGTAGGGAGTATGTCCCTACTAAGGTAGGTTTACCCATATTTTTAGATTATTCCCACAATAAACTGTGAAAGGAAATGAATATGAATAAAATAAGTATGCCACGTTCTAACAAGGTCAGCTTACAAACAAAGTTAATACGTCTGTTCTTAATGACTTCTGCGGTACCAATTCTATTTATTAGTTTTTTCTCCTATTACAACATTTCAAATACATTAAAAAAGAATACGGAGGAGTTAACGGTTAATAATCTGGAGCAGACCAGCAATAGCTTAAATATCTGGCTGGAGTCCTATGAAGATATCCTTTATCAGATCTATACGGATGACGATGTTGTTGCGTTGGTCGATAAGCTGAATAAGGGCAAGGATGTGGCAGTATCCAAAAATCAATTAAGGCGGTTTTTAAGAGGAATTCTGTATACCAAGGATTATATACGGTCGATTACAGTGATTACCTCAGAGGGTGTACTGATTGCTTATGATCAATTGACCTCCGTTTCCAATGACCGGTCCTGGATCTCACATTTTGACCTGTCTCAAAATGAACTATATAACAAGGTATCCAGTGATAATATGACTCATGTATTCCCTACCGAATACGGCGTAAGCTTTGCAAATAAAGATTATTATCTGTTTCATATGGCTCACCGTATTATTGATTATAAGGACTTGGATAAGAAAAACGGGATAGTTATCGTGAGTATTGATGAGAAGCTGCTGAGTAAAGT
>JAQZBD010000216.1 GCA_029239235.1 Herbinix sp. | reverse complement strand
CGATTACCAAATAACTTACCATAGGCAATCTTGCCTTCTGTAGCAATAACTTCACGCCAAGACCATGGATCCTCTTCCCGATTATCTGACCACCAGGAATTGCAGCCTGTAATTTCTTCTACCGAAAACCCTGATACATTATTCTTAAATAAAGGCAAGAAACCAATTTCATTAATATAAGTAGAAAGTTCCTTGCTGGACTTTATTCTATGCGGGTCATTATCAGCAAGTCCTTCCATCACCCATTTACCATCGATTGTAATCATAATTTTTCTCCCATATATAAGTATACTAGATAATTACCTGGCAAATATGTTCTTTGTATTATACTACTCCAAGGTTTTACCTCTCCAAGGTTTCACAACTCCAATGCTCCACTAGTCATGTCCATTTAACTCATCCAAGGTCTTATCATAGGCTGGCAGGAAATCCTTCATAAAGATATCTACTTCAGCCAGCTCCATATTTTCTAGGATTGCACTAAGTGATTTTTCAGCACTATAAAATTCTGTGTTGCCTGTTTTTCTTTCCTCAATGCATTTAATCAAGGCAGACAATTTATCTGCTGCCTTTACTAATTTCCATAAGTACTCCTCTCCTTCTTCCGGAAAGAAGATGGATTCGTAGCTTACTCTTATATCCTCCGGCAGCATCCGAAGCAGGCGCTTTGCCGCATCTGCTTCTATCGCTTTAAATGCACCCTGTATATTTTCATTGAAATATTTGATTGGAGTTGGCATGTCTCCGGTAATAATCTCTGTTGCATCATGATATAATCCGATTAAGGCTGCCTTTTCTGCGTTCAAATGATTTCCCAGTCTCTCATTACTGATAATTGCTAAAGCGTGTGCCAGTATACTTACCTCCAGGGAATGTTCACTGATATTCTCTGAGTTTGAGTTACGCATCAATGCCCATCGCTCTATCAACTTCATTCTAGATATCATTGCAAAAAAGCCATTCTCCATGCCTGTTATCCTCCGTCACTATATACCTTTTTATATAATCCATACTGCACTTCATATATCTTACATATCAAAGATTTTAATATGCAATATACACATAATAATCAGTATCCTTTTTTACCACAGTATGTCTTTTTAGTTTCTTATACTTTAGCGTTCGTTATACTTTAGCATTCTATATATTATCGCCCCATATATTATTGCTCCTAGTACCTACTAAGTTATCTACTTACCTCTCAGTACACTTACCGGGCTCTATCTGCTTACGGTTCTCTTCACTTACAGCTCTAAATATTTCTTAATATACGTACCAGTATAAGATACCGGATTATCTGCCACTTCCTCGGGAGTTCCTTTGGCAATAACTGTACCGCCCTTATCGCCGCCTTCCGGTCCGATATCTATAATATAATCTGCTGTCTTAATCACATCCAAATTATGCTCGATTACAAGTACTGTATTTCCGGTATCGGAAAAGCGCTTCATAATTTCAATTAATTTATGAACATCCGCAAAATGCAATCCCGTTGTTGGCTCATCCAGAATGTATATGGTCTTACCCGTGCTTCGCTTACTTAATTCCGTCGCTAATTTAATTCTCTGTGCCTCTCCACCGGATAATGAGGTAGAAGGATGCCCTAATCTAAGATAGGATAAGCCTACGTCGTTCAAGGTTTCAATCTTTCTCTTAATGGAAGGTACATTTTCAAAGAACTTCACCGCTTCTTCTATCGTCATATCAAGCACATCGTAGATGTTCTTTCCCTTATAACGTACCTCGAGTGTATCGCGGTTGTAACGCTTCCCTCCGCACACTTCACAAGGCACGTAGATATCCGGCAGGAAGTTCATCTCAATCTTTAGAATACCGTCACCACTACAAGCTTCGCATCGACCGCCTTTTACATTGAAGCTGAATCGGCCTTTTCCATAGCCTCTCATCTTGGCGTCCTGTGTTGATGCAAACAAATCTCTGATCTGATCAAATACACCCGTATAGGTCGCGGGATTTGATCTTGGTGTTCTTCCGATTGGTGATTGGTCAATATTAATGACCTTGTCCAATTGATCGATTCCTATCATCTCAGCATGCTTACCTGGAATCATACGTGCACGGTTTAAATCCCTTGCCAATCTCTTATATAAGATCTCTGTAACCAGGGAGCTTTTACCGGAACCGGATACACCTGTAACGCAGGTCATAATACCTAACGGAATATCTACATCTATATTCTTCAAATTATTCTCAGTCGCACCGCGAACGGTTAGATAGCCTGTTGCCTGACGTCTCTCACTGGGAACCGGAATTTTAATTCTTCCGCTTAAGTATGCTCCTGTGATTGACTCTTTTACCTTCATAATCTGCTTAGCTGTACCCTGAGCTACTACCTTGCCGCCGTGTTCACCAGCTCCTGGTCCAATATCTACGATATAGTCTGCGGCAAACATGGTATCTTCATCATGTTCTACTACAATCAATGTATTTCCGAGATCTTTCAAATTCTTTAGTGTCTTTAACAGCTTATCATTATCTCTTTGATGAAGACCGATGCTTGGCTCGTCCAGGATATATGCCACACCAACCAGACCGGAACCGATCTGCGTTGCTAATCTGATTCTCTGGGACTCACCGCCGGATAAGCTTCCGGTAGCTCTTGCCAGGGTCAGATAATCTAAGCCTACATCCATCAGAAAGTTAATTCTGGCTTTAATTTCCTTCAGTACAAGCTCACCGATTTTAAGCTGCATGGAGGTTAGCTGAAGCTCATTCATGAATTTCCCCAAATCACGGATGGAGTAGTCTGTTACTTCAGAAATATTTCTGTCACCAACGGTAACTGCCAACGCTTCCTTCTTCAGACGTCGGCCACCACACTCCTTACAAGGAGTTGTTCTCATAAAGCTCTCATATTCCTGCTTTATGGAATCGGAGGCCGTCTCACGGTAACGTCTCTCTACATTTCGAATTAATCCTTCAAAGGCAACATCATAGACACCGACACCTCTTTGTCCGCGGTAATGAACCTTTACGGTCTTTCCGTCCGTACCGTTTATAAACACATCCTTCGCCTTGTCCGATAATTTGTTATAGGGTGTACTCAAATCAAATTTATATTCTTTAGCCAGTGCCTCCATAATACATCTGCTATAGCTGCCCTTATCTACCACTGATTGCCAGCCCGGAGCAGCAATGGCACCATCGATAATGCTTTTATCCTTATCCGGTACTAAAAGCTCCTCATCAAACTCCATCTTAATTCCTATCCCGTGGCATTCCGGACAAGCACCAAAGGGGTTGTTAAAGGAGAATATTCTAGGCTCTATCTCGTCAATACTGATACCACAATCCGGACACGCAAAATTCTGACTAAAGGTTAGCTGTTCTCCTTCAATCACATCAACATAAAGCAATCCTTCCGCTAGCTTAAGTACGCTTTCTATGGAATCAGAAAGTCTCTTTTCAATACCCTCTTTGATAACCAGACGGTCAACAATGATTTCAATATTATGTTTATTATTTTTCTCCAGCTTTATGTCTTCACTGAGTTCATAGAGATTACCATCAACTCTGGCTCTAACGTAGCCGCTGCGTTTTGCCTGCTCGAACAATTTTACATGCTCACCCTTACGTCCTCTGACTACCGGCGCAAGCAGCTGTATCTTAGCTCCCTGGGGAAGAGACATGATATCATCCACCATCTGGTCAACGGTTTGCTTTCGTATCTCCTTACCACATTCAGGACAATGTGGAATACCAATTCTTGCATATAACAAACGGAAATAATCATAGATCTCCGTCACTGTTCCTACCGTAGAACGCGGATTACGATTCGTTGATTTCTGATCGATGGAAATTGCAGGAGGTAATCCTTCTATACTCTCAACATTCGGCTTCTCCATCTGACCGAGGAATTGCCTGGCATAGGAGGACAGCGACTCCATATATCTTCTCTGCCCCTCTGCATAAATCGTGTCAAAGGCTAGCGAGGATTTACCGGAACCACTTAGCCCCGTCAGCACGACAAATTGATCTCTTGGGATATCGAGCTGAATGTCCTTTAAATTGTTTTCCTTTGCACCGCGTATTTTTATATAGTTCTTTTTCTCTGCCATATTCTCACCTATTCTATGTGACGCTTTATCACAATATAATAATCAACCTGTTGCTCACTCATTATGCCTATCTATAAAAGTCTTTTAAAAAGGCGGCTTACCCTTTATTGATTTCCAAGAGCTGTTTTTTTAATTCCACCATCTTATCTCTTAAGATAGCAGCCTGTTCGAAGTTTAACTCGGCTGCGGCTGTATGCATCTGCTGAGTAATCGTTTTAAGCAGCGCTTCCAATTCCCCGCGTGACATGGATTCCATATCTTTTCCGATATCCTTAACGCTTTGCTCTGCTCTCTTGGAAATACTGATTAAATCTCTGACCTTCTTTTTGATGGTGGTAGGAGTAATACCATGTACTTCGTTGTATTCCTGCTGAATTTTTCTCCTTCGATTTGTCTCGGAAATAGCTCTCTTCATGGAGTCTGTCTCATGATCAGCATACATGATAACATGTCCTTCCGCGTTACGGGCTGCACGGCCGATGGTCTGAATCAGGGAAGTCTCCGAGCGCAAGAAGCCTTCCTTGTCCGCATCCAGTATGGCTACCAAGCCAACCTCCGGAATATCAAGGCCCTCTCGAAGCAGATTGATTCCCACCAGTACATCGAATAAATCCATTCGCATGTCACGAATAATCTCAGATCGCTCTAATGTATCAATGTCTGAATGAAGATACTTCACCCTGACGCCGACTTCTCGCAAATAGTTCGTAAGATCCTCTGCCATACGTTTGGTCAGGGTAGTTACCAGGATTTTATTCTTTTTAGCCACTTCTTTATTGATTTCTCCAAGCAGGTCATCGACCTGACCGGTTACCGGTCTTACTAAAATCTCCGGGTCAAGTAATCCGGTAGGGCGGATTACCTGCTCTGTACGCAGTAGTTCATGATCATTTTCATAAGTGGAGGGAGTGGCGGATACGAATAGAATCTGGCTGATCTTATTCTCGAACTCCTGAAAATTAAGTGGTCTATTATCCAGCGCAGATGGTAAACGAAAGCCAAAATCCACCAAAGTAGTTTTACGAGATCTGTCTCCTGCATACATACCTCTAACCTGAGGCAAGGTAATGTGAGACTCGTCCACGATAATCATAAAATCTTCTGAAAAATAATCCATCAAGGTATGCGGCGGGCTGCCTGCTTCCAGACCAGTCAAATGTCTGGAATAGTTCTCGATACCGGAACAGAAACCCGTCTCTCTTAACATCTCTATATCAAAATTCGTTCGCTCAGAAATTCTCTGTGCTTCCAAAAGCTTATCTTCACTCTTAAAATAACGAACTCGTTCCTCTAATTCTTCTTCTATATTCTTAATTGCTGCCTCCAATTTATCCTGGGAAACAACATAATGGGAGGCCGGAAAGATAACGATATGCTCCAGGCTGCTTTTAATCTCGCCTGTCAAGGTATCAATCTCCAAAATTCTTTCAACCTCATCGCCGAAGAATTCAATTCTTACAGCTAATTCTGCGGAGGCGGCCGGGAATACCTCTACTACATCTCCACGGACGCGGAAGGTTCCACGCTTAAAATCCATATCATTCCGGTCATACTGTATCTCAATTAATTTCTTTAATACTTCATCACGATCCTTTAACATGCCCGGTCTGAGCGATAAGGTCATATTCTGATAATCAATGGGACTACCCAAACCATAGATACAGGATACACTGGCTACAATAATAACATCATTACGTTCTGCCAGGGATGCGGTTGCTGAATGCCTGAGCTTGTCAATCTCATCATTAATCGAAGAATCCTTCTCAATATACGTATCCGTCGAAGGAACATAGGCCTCCGGCTGATAGTAGTCGTAATAGCTTACAAAATACTCAACTGCATTCTCCGGAAAGAATTCTTTAAATTCACCATAAAGCTGAGCTGCCAGGGTTTTATTGTGGGCGATAATCAGAGTAGGCTTTTGTATTTGCTGGATTACATTAGCCATGGTAAAGGTTTTACCCGAACCGGTAACACCTAGTAATGTCTCACATTGGTTACCCTGACGGAATCCTTCCACTAAAGCTTTTATTGCCTCCGGCTGATCGCCTGTAGGTTGAAATTCAGACGTTAATTTAAACTCCATTCACAAATACCCTCCTTGCTGCTCTCATCTTTATTAGAACGTTTATTGTTATAATACGGAAAAATTCCATGATATAGCACTTCGTGCCAGGATCGCTCCAGCGCTATGATAAAATATCTGTCGACATTATATCATAGGCAATCTGGAAAAGCAATACAATATTCGAATGTTTGTTCTGATTTACAATCATTCCCTCCAGTTCATCTTATTGTATTTTCACTAAAATCCACCTGGTAAATTTCTGTATAAACCAGCTTTCCATTAATACGCTCCGACTTCATAAGGCTTAGCTTATTCACCATCATCTCCAGGGGTTGAATACTTTTTTCAAAATCCATAACCTG
>JAQZBD010000010.1 GCA_029239235.1 Herbinix sp. | reverse complement strand
GCCAACGCCAAGACCAACCCCGCAGCCAATGCCGACCCCGAGACCAACACCAAGACCGACTCCTCCACCAAGACCAACCCCAGCACCTCAGCCTTGCCCGGCGTGCCCAGAACCAGAACCATGCCCGGAGCAGAAGCCATGCCCGGAGCAGAAGCCTTGCCCACCTTGCCCACCTTGCCAAGAATCAACGACCCTTATTGAAATCAATCCGATATCAATAACGGTTCCTTGCCCAGAGAAAGAGTGCGAAGAGTGCTTAGTTGCAGCAGGAGTAATCTTTGGCTGTATCTGGGGATGCAGCTGCCGTGGTAGTCATAATTGGGAAGTAAAATTATATCGTAGATGCGGTACGCAGAAAGAACTGGTTTGCAAAACTAAGGTTTCCTGTTGCGGTTGCTTCGAGTTCCATGTTCCGTATGATGACTATTATATCTTAGAAATATGCCCGATTGGACGTAACAGAAATCATTCGACTTGCAAGCCACAGTTGACTTTAAAGAATGTTGGTGTAGCTAATCTGGCAATTAATTGCTAATAGAACGATAATTATTCCGATGTTGATTTAGAAATCAAAGAACTATATAATAAAGAAAAAAGAAACGAAAGGAAAGTATCGGTATGGCAAAGGTATATATATTTTTGGCAAATGGGTATGAAGAAATTGAAGGATTAACCGTAGTAGATCTCCTTAGAAGAGCGAATATAGACATTCAAATGGTATCTGTCACAGGAGATCTACTCGTTACAGGATCCCATCAGATTACATCAAAAGCGGATCTTTTATTTGAGCAAACAGACTTTAGCAATGGTGATATGCTTGTACTGCCAGGCGGCATGCCTGGCACCAAAAATCTTAAAGAGCATGCGGGGCTTGATGCTTTATTAAAGAATTTCCATTCCAAGGGAAAAAAGCTCTCAGCCATCTGTGCTGCACCAAGTGTACTTGGCTCCAAGGGTTTATTAAAGGATAAAAGTGCAATCTGTTATCCTGGATATGAGCAGGAATTAATCGGAGCCAAGGTGGTAAATGAAGCAGTGGTCATCGATGGCAATGTGATAACTTCAAAAGGAATGGGGACAGCAATTGAATTTTCTTTAGCAATTATTGAGTGCCTGGCCGGAGAAGCAGAGGCTACTAAAATTGCAAAGGCAATTCAATTCGAGCATCATAAATAATATGAATTTGAGCATAACCCATATCTGATACCCGACGGCTTTACGACCGAAGGATTGTTAGTAAACAACGAAGGACGATTATGTGGAATTCTTTTGTAAAATGCAGCGGTTGTGTGGAAAACTTTTATTTTTGGTACGGCCTAATTTGTTTTCTCAAAAGAAATAAGCATAGAAGATTTGGAATTGCCATAAAAGCATTTACTAAATCCGTCATCTCCCATACAAGTTCCATTGACATAATGGAACCTACAAATATCATAACGATATAGCAAATGCGGTAGGTACTTATTCCACTTTTTCCGAATAGGTATTCTACCGCTTTTTCTCCGAAATAAGACCAGCCAATTAAGGTAGCGGTGGCAAAGGCAATCAAGGATAAACCTAACAGGATATTTCCCATTGGAATAGTGGAAAAGGCAGCAGTTGTAAACTCAGAAAAAGAATAACCTTTTATGGAGGCAGGGTTTTTAAGAATGTTCGTAACTATTACAAGGCCTGTTACGGCGCAGATTACTACCGTATCCCAGAAGGTTGCGCTCATGGATATGAGAGCCTGCCTGGAGGGATGAGAAGTCTGAGCGCCGGCAGAGGAGATGGCAGCGGTGCCGATACCTGCTTCATTTGTAAATAAACCGCGGGCTATTCCATAGCGGGCAGCAGAACGGATTGTACTGCCGATAAAGCCTCCGGCTACGGCAGCAGGGAGCTCTGTTGGAAGAAAGGCAGACTGGAAGATCAAACTAATAGCGGGAAGGATATATTTTAAATTTACAGCAAGTATAATCATACATGCGATAATATAGAAAATACCCATAGCAGGCACTAATTTACTACATATCTTTCCGATGGATTTAACGCCGCCGATGATGACCAAGCCTACCAGAACAGCAATGATCATGCCGCTCGCATATTTGGGGAGGTTCCATAAGGTTTCAGCGGTTTCCGTAACCGCACGTGCCTGGGTGGAGCAGCCTACGCCGTAAGAGGCAATGAGAGTTAAGATACAAAAGATAACGGCAAGCCATTTCTTATTCAATCCGTACTCAAGAGCATACATTGGTCCTCCGAGAAAGGTACCGTCGGAAGTTTTTCGACGATAGAGTACACCAAGGTAACATTCGGCATAGGTGGTTGCCATTCCCAAGATTCCCGTGAGCCAGCACCAAAAAATAGCACCTGGTCCGCCTAAGGCAACGGCTGTGGAGATACCAACGATATTACCCGTACCTATTGTTGCAGCAAGAAGTGCAGTCATGGAAGCAAAACCGCTAAGATCGCCTTCCGCATTTTTATCCGGTGTTACGGATAATTTAATGGCTTTTGGGATATGTTTTTGAACACCCTTAAGATGTATTGTAAAATAAATATGAGTTCCAAACAGAAGGATGGGCAATGGGATGCCCCAAAGAAAGTTGTTGACTAGCTTAATGGTCTCCATCATAGAGGTACTTGCTCCAAATAGCAGTTTTTACAATTATATGACTAGCTTTTAAATGTATGCAGGAATTAGAACAGCAAAGGGAGGCTGCAAAACAATCCGAATTTGTATTGTTTTGCAGTCTCCCTTTGAGATTTGCTGAGATTTTTGAGATTTCTAATTATGTTTGGTTTAAAATTTTTAAATTAAAGCCTTTACCACATGTTCAAATCCCATGCCATGGGATGCTTTTACTAATATCGTATCATCTTTTTTAAGAATTTGCGGTAAAGCCTCAATTAATTCTTCCCTTGTCTCAAAATGTTTTAGTTCCAAGGAAGAGGAACTATCCTGCTTTACAGATAATGCACCCTCATACATATTGGAAGAGAGACCACCTACACAGAGCAGGACATCAATATTACAGTCTGTCGCGTAGGCACCGATACCCTTGTGAAGCTCCTTCTCGTTAGTTCCTAATTCGAACATATCACCCAGAATTGCTACTTTCCTAGTATCTGCTTTAAGCAGCAAATCTATGGCAGCTCTCATGGAAACTGGATTCGCATTATAGCAATCATCGATAATAGTGTAATTTTCATTTCGAAGCACATTGCTTCTTCCTCCCAAGGCCTTCACGGAGGAAATTCCAGCAGCGATCTCGGTGTAGTTCAAGTCAAGAAGCGTACCAACTGCGGTAGCTGCAAGAGCGTTAAGCACCATGTGCTCCCCTGGCTGAGGAACCTGTGTCTCAAATTCTTTTTGGTTCACATGTATTTTGCAGGTACTGCCAAATAATCCGTGGGTAACGATATTGGAGGCATAAATATCATTTTCTAAGCCCAAGCCAAAGCGCAGCGGTTTACGACCCTTTACGTCATTGATCGTAATTAGCTTATCATCATCGCCATTGACACAGACACTGCCACTCTCGCTCATGAAATCAAATATTTCTGTCTTTGCTTTTAGGATACCATCTCTTGAGCCCAAGTTTTCAAGATGGCACTGACCGATATTAGTAATGACACATATATCGGGTTTTGCTATTTCACTAAGTCGATGCATCTCCCCAAAATCACTGATTCCCATCTCAAGGACGGCAATCTGATGTTCGTCCTTAATACCTAGTATAGTTAAGGGGAGACCAATTTCATTATTAAAATTGCCTACAGTTTTTAATACCTGATATTTTTGCTCCAGGACACTGCTGATAAACTCCTTCGTACTGGTTTTTCCCACACTGCCGGTTATACCGACAACCTTGATATCCAGCTGCATACGGTACCATTTTGCGATTTCCTTTAGAGCTGTAAAGCTATTATCTACGAGAATGTAGGGACCTGCAGGAGCTTTGGGAGACTGTTCACAGACAACAGCCAAAGCTCCTTTTTCAAAGGCACTGGAGATGAAGTCGTGGCCATCCACACGTTCACCGGCTGCAGCGATAAATAAATATCCCTCCTTGATCAGTCTGGAATCAATTACAGCTCCGGTTATTTCTTTTTCTGAGAGATGCTCTCCTAAATATAAGGTGCCCTCACAAGCATTTGCTATTTGGGTCAAAGTCATGTTTTTCATTCCGGCCTCCGTCTGTTTCCTATGCAATATCATATTTTTTTAATGAGAGTTCTATGATTTTTTCACATAAGCTTTCAAAATCCATACCAGCGGCTTTCGCTTCCTGCGGCAGCAGGGAGGTTGGAGTCATACCCGGAAGAGTATTTGCTTCAAGACAGAAAAGCTCATTTCTATCATTGAGTAAGAAATCCATACGGGCATAGGTCTTGATTCGAAGTGCTGTGAATACGTCTTCTGCAATTTTTTGCATCTGTTGTGCAATGGATTCCTCTAAGATGGCCGGACAGGTTTCAACAGTACTGCCGGGCTGATATTTATTCTTATAATCGTAAAAGCTAACGAGTGGAGCAATTTCAATGACAGGAAGAGCCTTACCACCCAGTACGCCAACAGAAAACTCTCTGCCGCTGATGTATTGTTCAATTACAACCTCATTTCCATAGATAAAGGCATCCTTAAGGCTGGCATCCATTTCTCCTGGAGAATTTGCAATGGTTACCCCAACACTTGAGCCACCGCAGCTAACCTTAACAACACAAGGGTAATGATTCCATTCAAAAGTCTCTCCCTTTTTAGCATGAATACCCTCTGGAGTAGGAATTTTATAGAAGGAAAAAAGCTCCTTTGTAATTGCTTTATCCATTGCTATGGCACTGCTGACATAATCAGTTCCGGTATATTTAATTCCCATTAAGTCAAAAGCAGCTTGAACCTTGCCGTCTTCACCGTTTTCACCATGGAGGGCTATAAACACGATATCGGCAGCACTGCAGATATCCAGAACACCTTTGCCAAAAAAGCTTTTGGTGGAATCTTTTCTTAAGGCTTTAATCTGCTCCAGATCCGGGTTATCTTCCCGAACGGAACCTAAATTTGCTGTCCAATCGTTCACTATATCAAATACATTGGTAGTATCACCATCATATCCTAAGTAAACATCCAAGAGAATCGCCTGATGTCCTCTGCTTTTTAACGCTTTGTAAATCATTGATCCCGTAGATAAGGATACATCTCTTTCTGTGCTGGTTCCTCCGGCCAATACTACTATTTTCATTTTATAAATTCCTCGCTTTCCATCACTGCAATAAAAGTTAGAAAGGAACATGATGTTGTTCCTTTCCTATTGTTTTCAGTATAACGCAAACCCTGTAACAAGTAAAGTTCTTAAAGTATATGGGCTAGATCAAATTGTTCTGTATAAGTAAAAACAATTGCAGTATTACTATATATGAATATGGTTGCATTCCCTATCTTAACATAAGAATTAAAAAATAAGCTATTGAAATAATGCTAAAAAATAATCAATAAGTGCTATTAATTACCAATCATAATATTTGAAATTCTGTACACAATATGATTACAGGCAATACAAAACAAAGTCATGCGCGGTGACTAATACTTAGATAAGTAACCGCTGAACCTACAATCAGCTGATTTTGTAACTTGGTTGCTTTGATGCCAATAAAATGGAGGTGAAAACAGTATGGCAAGTAATAATAATAGCGGATCTAACAGAGTAGAAGTGCCTCAGGCAAAAGAAGCTCTTAACCGTTTCAAAATGGAGATTGCTAACGAAATCGGTGTTCCTTTAAAACAGGGTTATAACGGTGACTTAACAAGCAAACAGAACGGTTCTGTTGGTGGTGAAATGGTAAAACGTATGATAAGACAACAGGAACAACAGATGTCAGGTGGTTCCAATCAGTAATAAGTAATAGGGTAACAGGAGGCTGGATAAGCCTCCTGTTATTTTGTGAAAAAACAAAGGAATAAAGGATGGTCAGGTATAAGTGTTTTATAAGAACGATACATATTTCAAAATTTTATTTCCATAAATCGTTTTTCTATGTTAAAATAGTCATGAATTAACAGGTATGAATATTTTGGAATACAATAAATTGAAATACAATTGTGAAAAACATGAGTAGGTTATTATTAGGCATATACTTTTATAGAGTGAGCATAATTTAAGGAAAGGATATAGAGTATGGGCAAATATTTTGGGACAGATGGCTTCCGCGGAGAGGCAAACGTGAATCTAACAGTAGAGCACGCTTATAAGGTAGGAAGATTTTTAGGATATTACTATGGTAAGAATCATAAGGCAAATATTGTGATAGGAAAAGATACCAGAAGATCAAGCTATATGTTTGAATATGCATTGGTTGCAGGCTTAACTGCCAGTGGAGCAGATGCATATCTGCTTCATGTTACGACTACTCCCAGTGTCTCTTATGTAGTACGAAGCGAAGGTTTTGACTGCGGTATTATGATATCAGCAAGTCACAATCCTTATTATGATAATGGAATTAAAGTAATTAACGGCGGCGGGTATAAGCTGGAAGCTGATGTGGAAGCCTTAATTGAGGAATACATAGACAGCGAGAAGGATACTCTGCCGTTAGCTACGAAAGAAAATATCGGAAGAACCGTGGATTATTATATTGGAAGAAATCGCTATGTCGGATACTTGATCTCCTTGGCGACCAGGTCATTTAAAGATATGAGGGTGGGTCTTGATCTGTCAAATGGCTCAGCGACAACCGTTGCGAAGGGAGTATTTGATGCTTTAGGAGCAAAGACTTTTGTAATCAATAGTGAGCCTGATGGCACCAACATTAATAAAGATTGTGGTTCCACCCATATTGAATATTTGCAAAAATATGTAATTGAAAATAATCTAAATGTCGGATTTGCTTATGATGGAGATGCAGATCGATGTTTAGCAGTCGATGAAAAGGGCAATATTATAGATGGAGATTTAATCCTATATCTTTGCGGTGTTTATATGAAACGTCGCAATGAGCTTGCTAATGATACGATTGTAACTACAGTAATGTCTAATCTGGGACTATATAAAGCCCTTGAACGCCAGGGTATTCGATATGAAAAAACTGCAGTTGGTGATAAATATGTGTTCGAGAATATGATGACGAATGGGCATGCCTTGGGCGGTGAACAATCCGGTCATATTATCTTTAGTAAGCATGCGATGACCGGTGACGGCGTTCTTACTTCCTTAAAATTAATGGAGGTAATGCTAGAAAGCAAAGCTCCTTTGTCTGAGCTTCTGAAAGAGATTACAATCTTCCCGCAGCTTCTTGTGAATGTAAAGGTGAAGAACAAAAAAGAAGCCAGAGAAGACGAAGCAGTGATCGAGGCGGTCGGGCAGGTAGAAAAAGAGCTGGGTAGTGAGGGAAGGATTCTAGTGCGTGAGAGCGGTACAGAACCTGTAGTCAGAGTAATGGTTGAGGCAGAAACAGGAGAAACGTGCAAAATTATGGTTGACCGTGTAGTAAAGGTATTAAAAGAAAAGGGTCATGTGCTATAAAATAACAGCGATAGGATCGGAACAGATTCTGGTTCCAATCCTATAACGCGCAAGATGAATCAGCTTGCTGATTCATTTTGTTTGCCGAAGCAGCGGACAGCATTGCAGTTACAAAAAATTAATTCTGGCATTTATAGAATAATTATGTTATAATATACTACTGTCGAAATGTCTGCTAAAATGGACATAATGTACTTGTACATAATAAAAGGGAGTATTACTCCCGATTATATAATATTGGAGAGGAAACTCTCCAAATTCAGGATGGGCTAAATCCTCCTGAAAGCACCGGGAAGGAGGAGTCTTTCCCAAGCAAGATGAACCGGAAAGCTGATTCACTTGTTATGAATGAAAAGGGAGAGATCATAGATTTTCCCTTAAATACCGGGAGGAAGAATCCTCCCAAAATTACCAGGGAGAAATCTCCCCATCACATTGGAGAGATAATAAATTCTCCCAAAGAATCTTAGGAGGAATTACAAAATGAGTTTACAGGTTGAAAAGTTAGAGAAAAACATGGCAAAGCTTACAATAGAGGCTTCCGCTGAAGAATTCGAGGGTGCGATTCAAAAAGCATACCAGAAGAACAAAGATAAGATTAATGTACAGGGCTTCCGTAAAGGAAAGGCTCCTCGTGCGATCATTGAAAAAATGTATGGCACCAGCATCTTCTATGAGGATGCAGCAAATGAATTAATTCCCGGTGCATATGAGAAAGCAGCTCTTGAGAGCGGTTTAGAAATCGTATCCAGACCAGAAATCGATATCGTTCAGGTTGAAAAGGGTAAAGCGTTCATCTTCACAGCAGAAGTTGCACTGAAACCGGAAGTAACCTTAGGCCAGTACAAGGGTATTGAGGTAGAGAAGAAGGAAGCAGAAGTAACAGAGGAAGAAATCTTAGCTAAGATTGACAAAGAGCGTGAACAGAACTCTAGAACAATTACTGTAGAAGATAGACCTGTTCAAGATGGAGATACTACTATCATTGATTTTGAAGGCTTTGTTGATGGCAAGGCATTTGAAGGCGGAAAGGGTGAGAACTATACACTCGTTATTGGTTCCCATTCCTTCATTGATACCTTTGAAGATCAATTGATTGGTAAAAATGTTGGTGAATTCGTAGATGTAAACGTTACCTTCCCAGAGCCATACCAGGCAGAGGAGCTTGCAGGTAAGCCAGCACTGTTCAGAGTAAAAATCAATGAAATCAAAGTAAAAGAGCTTCCTGAGTTAGACGATGATTTTGCACAGGATGTATCTGAATTTGATACTTTAGTTGAATATAAAGCAAGTATTGAGACAACAATTAAGGAAAGCAAAGAAAAAGAATTAAAGACCGCAAAAGAGAATGAAATTATAGACAAGATTATCGAAGGTGCAACAATGGATATTCCTGAGCCGATGGTTGCATCCCAGGTAAATCAGATGGCAGAAGATTTTGCACAGAGAATTCAGTACCAGGGACTTTCTCTTGAGCAGTACTTCCAGTTTACCGGTATGGATGCTAAGAAGTTCATGGAAAGCTTACAGCCTCAGGCAGTTAAGAGAATCCAGAGCAGATTAGTGTTAGAAGCTATCGTTAATGCTGAAAATATCGAAGTTACAGAAGAAGAGTTAGAGAAAGAGCTTACTGATATGGCAGCTATGTATCAGATGGAAGCAGATAAGTTAAAAGAGTTAATTGGCGAGAAAGAGAAAGAGCAGATTAAGAAAGATGTTGCTGTTCAAAAGGCAGTTGACTTTGTAGTTGCACAGGCAGTAGAGAAATAATTTCTCGTTAAGGTTAGAAGAAATAGGAGGATAAATGTATGAGTTTAGTACCTTATGTCATTGAACAAACAAGTCGTGGCGAGAGAAGCTACGACATCTATTCCAGATTATTAAAGGAAAGAATCATTTTCCTCGGAGAAGAAGTAAATGATGTTACAGCAAGCCTTATTGTAGCTCAGTTATTATTTTTAGAGTCAGAGGATCCGGGTAAGGATATTAATTTCTATATTAACAGTCCTGGTGGATCTGTAACAGCAGGTATGGCGATCTTTGATACCATGAATTATATCAAATGTGATGTATCTACAATCTGTATCGGTATGGCAGCTAGTATGGGAGCATTCTTACTTGCAGGCGGTACCAAGGGCAAGAGATTTGCTCTTCCAAATGCAGAGGTAATGATTCATCAGCCATCCGGTGGTGCAAGAGGTCAAGCAACTGACATTAAGATTGTTGCAGATAACATTCTGAAAACAAGAAAAAAATTAAACGAAATCTTAGCAAAGAACACGGGAAAACCTTTGGAAGTCATTGAAGTAGATACAGAGAGAGATCATTATATGACTGCAGAAGAATCTCGTGAATATGGAATTATTGATGGTATCTTAGCTAGCAGATAACTGTGAGTTAAAATCATCACTGTGTAAGGGAGTTCGTTTCGGACTTCTTTACACAAGAAATATGAATCATTCAAACTTTACATGACTTAGGAGAAGAGGTGAGTAGGCAGTGGCAGGAAAAGTAGATGATAGAAAACAGTTGAGATGTTCCTTTTGTAATAAAACTCAGGATCAGGTCAGAAAACTAATTGCCGGACCCGGTGTTTATATCTGTGATGAATGTATTGAAATATGCAGTGAGATCATTGAGGAAGAGTTCGAAGGAGAAGCTGTTGTTAATTCAGATATTAATTTATTAAAACCGGCAGAAATCAAAGCATTCTTAGACCAACATGTAGTTGGGCAGGAAGATGCTAAGAAGGTGCTCGCTGTCTCGGTATATAATCACTATAAAAGAGTTCTCGCTGAAAAGGATTTAGATGTCGAGCTTCAGAAGAGTAATCTTCTGATGATAGGACCTACTGGTTCCGGTAAGACATATCTTGCTCAGACACTGGCTAAATTATTGAATGTTCCATTTGCGATTGCAGATGCTACTGCACTGACGGAAGCAGGCTATGTAGGTGAAGATGTTGAGAATATCCTTCTTAAGATCATCCAGGCTGCAGACTTTGATATTGAGCGCGCTCAATACGGTATAATCTATATTGATGAGATCGATAAGATTACCAGAAAGTCAGAGAACACCTCGATTACCAGAGATGTTTCCGGTGAGGGAGTTCAACAGGCATTGCTTAAAATCCTGGAGGGTACCGTTGCATCTGTACCTCCTCAGGGCGGCAGAAAGCATCCCCATCAAGAATTTATCCAGATTGATACCACAAATATTCTGTTTATCTGCGGCGGAGCATTTGATGGACTTGAAAAAATTATTGAAGGACGTATTGGACAAAAATCCATTGGTTTTAATGCTGAAATATCAGAAAAAAATAAAACCAGTGTAGGTGAATTGTTCCGTCAGGCGATGCCTCAAGACTTAATCAAATTTGGTTTGATTCCTGAGTTTGTAGGCCGTGTACCTGTGACAGTTGCACTGGATATGTTGGACGAAGCGGCTTTAATAAGAATTCTTACAGAGCCAAAGAATGCGATTACCAAGCAGTATAAAAAGCTATTTGAACTCGATGGTGTAGAACTTGAATTTGATGCCGAGGCACTGAATGAGATTGCGAAGCAATCCTTCACTAGGAAAATTGGAGCAAGAGGACTTCGAGCTATCATGGAAAAAGTCATGATGGACTCTATGTATCATATTCCTTCTGATTCAAAAGCAGTGAAATGCATTATTACAAAAGAGGCGGTACTTGGAACCGAGAAACCTGAAGTAATCTGGTCCGAGGATATGATAGCTAGAAAACCGATGATACGTCGTTCCAGTAAAAAAAGTAAGGATGAAATAGCTTAAGTAATAAATAACAGGGGATGGAGCAATATGCGGCATCCCCTTCTTTATGGAAAGAAGTTAAATTTATTATATAGAAGTTATATCTTCTAAATATAATAGAAATAATGAATAATATTATGATGGAACAAGATATTAGAAAGTGAGGGATATAGATGATAATTAAAAGTGCAGAATTAGAAACCGTATGCGGTATAACTAGTACCCTGCCAGAGAATGAAGAGCCGGAGGTGGCCTTTGCAGGTAAATCAAATGTAGGCAAATCATCCCTGATTAATGCCCTCATGAATCGAAAATCCTTAGCCAGAACCTCTGGACAACCAGGAAAAACACAAACGATTAATTTCTATCATATAAACAATGAATTATACTATGTGGATCTGCCTGGATATGGATATGCAAAAGTCTCGCTGAGCATCAAAGAAAAATGGGGTAAGATGATTGAAAAATACCTTAAGATGTCGAAGCAGCTTCGCTGTATCTTCTTATTAATTGATATCCGGCATGAACCTTCAGCAAATGATAAGAGTATGTATGACTGGATCGTCTATAATGGTTTTCAGCCAATTATCATTGCGACGAAGCTCGATAAAATAAATCGAAGCCAAAAGGACAAGCATTTGAAGATGATACGAGAAGGCTTGCAAGTAGCCTCAGGCACAAGGATTATTCCGTTCTCTGCCGAGACGAAGCAGGGGCGAGAAGAAATATGGGCATGTATCGAAGAAATCTGCGGCTTAACAACTGAGGTAACAACGCAGTCCTAATAAAAAACTCCTCTTAACTGTGTTATTAAAAGCACAGTGTAAGGGGAGTTCTTCGTCTATTCCTGATAACGATTTTCTAATAGTGAGGACATGAGATAAGCATAAATATCGGAGCTTTTTTCCTTCCAGTTATTACAGATCCTTATTGCCTCTTCTTCGGTGGTTACATTTAGTGTTAAGTCAATAATGGTGGTATCACGTTCAATTACACTAAGATGTGCAGCATACTCACCTTTTTTGACCTGATACAAATCAGAGCGGGTGGATACTTCCTCCTGCAACTCATATTTATTCTGTAGCAGATAAACTTCTATATCATCTTTGATTCCTGAGGATATCATATTATCAAAGAAGAGCAGTGTTTCATATCCGCTATCTGTGATACGATACAGGGTACTGTTTCGTACGGCTTTCATCTCAACAAAGGCATCCTCGATTAATTCTGCTAGAGCACGTTGGATATTAAAATAAGTAGTATATTCCTTTTCTAAGATGAAGGCAGTAAGCTGTGCATTGGAAAGTGGGAAGTTAACTCGGCTAAGGATATACAAAATCATTAATTTATATAACATAAAAGTATCTGACTGCATTGTGACCTCCTTATCAATCTATTAGGTGTAATGATAGGAATATCATTCCTATCATTATAGAATCGTTTCATTCAGTGATGTCTTATATTTCCCTTGATAAGTTCTGAGTTCTTTCATTTGGCTATGTATACTGTTAAGAACGAGCTTTTTATTGGTACTCCATAGGGGAGCTAATAAAAGCTTCTTGGGGCCGTCACCGGTAATACGGTGAATAACCATTATCTCTGGTATGCGCTCCAAACAGGAAATGACCAGATTTACATAATCCTCTAAGGATAGATTCTCCAGGGACAACCCGTCCTCATACATAGTACCTAAATCAGTTCCTTTCAGTATATGCAGTAATTGGAGCTTTATCCCTTGAATTGGTAAAGAACAGATGTAGTCTATCGTTTTAAACATATCATCTTTTGATTCATTTGGCAAGCCCAGTATTGTATGAACAATGACTTCCAGGCCAAGCTTGTTTAGTTGATATACCTTATCTTCAAAAACAGATAAAGGATAACCACGTCGAATGAAGTCAGCAGTGTGCTCATGCATTGTTTGCAGTCCAAGCTCGATCCAGACTGGTTTTATTTGATTCAGCTCCCAAAGAAGGTGCAGTACCTTCTCATCAAGACAATCAGGCCTGGTGGCAATGGATAAAACTACGATATCAGGATGATTAATTGCCTCTGAAAAAATGCTTGATAAATAAGAGATAGGGGCATAGGTGTTGGTAAATGCTTGAAAATAGGCGATATACTTCGCACCCGACGGATCTCTTAGTTTGCTGGCTATTAAGCTTTTGGAGGCTTCAATTTGCTCTGTAATTGATAGGGTCGGATCTGCCGCAAAATCCCCGGAGCCTCCCTCACTGCAAAAGATACAACCTCGAGAATCTATGGAGCCATCTCTGTTTGGACAACTCATACCGCCATTTAACGAAAGCTTATATATTTTCTGTCCAAACCTTTTCTTAAGTTCATAATCCAAGGAATGATATCGTTTATTATCCCATATCATAGCTTCACTACATTCTAATATACTGTTTTACAGCGTTACTAACCACGTCGCTTACACGTGGGTCAAAGGCTTCCGGCATAATGTTTTCCGCACTTAGAGCTTTTTCATCAACCAGACCGGCAATTGCGATAGCCGCGGCCAGCTTCATTTCTTCTGTAATTTGTGTAGCACGTCCTTCCAGTGCACCTCGAAAAATACCGGGGAAGGCCACAACATTATTAACTTGATTAGGAAAATCTGAGCGGCCTGTCGCTACAACCTTTGCGCCGGCCTCTTTTGCCAGGTCAGGCATAATTTCTGGGGTAGGATTTGCCATTGCGAAGATAATTGCATCCTGATTCATAGAAGCTACCATTTCTTTGGTAACTATGTTAGGAGCGGATACACCTACGAATAAATCAGCACCCTTTAAAGCATCAGATAGGGAGCCTTTTCGATGTTCAAGATTTGTAACAGAGAGCATTTGCTTTTGCATCCAGTTTAAGTCCGGATAGTCCTCGGATATAATACCATACCTGTCACATAGCAGGAGATTTTTAAAACCATAGGTTAAAAGTAATTTACTAATAGCAATGCCAGCAGAACCGACTCCGTTTACAACTACTCTACAATCTTCCTTAGATTTACCTGTAACTTTTAGTGCATTAATTGCAGCAGCTAAAACAACAATCGCTGTTCCGTGTTGATCATCATGGAACACAGGTATCTGTAAAAGCTCTTTTAACCTTTCTTCTATTTCAAAGCAGCGTGGGGCGGAGATATCCTCCAAATTAATGCCCCCAAAGCCAGGAGCGATTGCAACAATCGTATTTATAATCTCCTGCGTATCCTGTGTATCGAGGCAAATCGGAACGGCATTTATTCCACCGAATTCTTTAAAAAGTACGGCCTTACCTTCCATAACAGGCATTGCAGCATAGGGTCCGATATTACCCAAACCAAGGACAGCACTACCATCCGAAATAACTGCAATTGTATTCGATTTCATTGTATATTTATAAGCTGCTTCTTGATCCTCGGCGATTATTTTGCAGGGTTCTGCAACACCGGGAGTATAGGCCACAGCTAGATCATCTCTTGTTTTTACAGTGCATTTTGAAACGGTTTCAATTTTTCCGTTCCATAATTCATGCATTTTTAAAGCCTGTTCCTTTGCATTCATAATATCCTCCATCTGCCGCATCGGCGGTATAAAAATCCAGTGTCCAAGACACTATTTTACAGTTATCATATCATTATGAAGAGGGTAAATCAAGCAAATCCAACTTTTTTCTTGTACTTAGACAAAAAATAAATTACAAATAATGGTAATTATTCAGAGCGATTTGATTAGATTTAGGCACAAATAAACTTCTCAAAGGATGGGTTTACTTAAAAGAAACGAAAATCGGATTACCTTGTTTTACTGATAAAAATGCTTAGAAGATGGGTTGTAAATTTGTATAAAACATGGAAAAAGCCCTATGCCCAAAGAAAATACTTTATTTTCTAATTCTTCTGTTGTATAATTAAGCCGTACGAAATGCGTATAATGTTAGGCATTATGAAGGTTATACTTCTAAGTTTATAGAGTTAGGCTTACTAATTTCGAAAATAAGGGTTACTGCTATGTAGCCCTCATAATAAATTTCTGAATCAATTCTTAACATATTCCCAAAATAAATCCAATTGAACAGAAGGAGTTGAATAAATGGACAAACAATATGATTCCATGACGCTTGTTAATTTAAGAGAACTAGCAAAGGAAAAGGGCTTAAAGAATATTGCTGCATTAAAGAAAGGCGATTTAATAGAGCTGCTGAAGAAGTCTGATGAGGGGGACAAGCAAAATGAAGCACCCAATGCAGATTTTGTAAAGGATGCAGCGAAAATGCAAAAATCTAATTCTGTTCAGACGGTGGAGAAAACAATTCAGAAGACAGAAGATACAAATCAAAGAGCGGAAAAAGTGAATTCGCGGACGGAAAACATAAATCACAAAACAGAGAAATTTAATCAGAGATCGATTAATATAAATCCTCGTATGGAGAAGGTAAATCCAACAACAGAGAGAGCGAATATATCAGAGAGAGCTAATACAGTAGAGAGATCTAATACAGCAGAACGAATAAATCCTGCGATAGATAAAGTAAATTATACAATGGATAAAGCAGTCCAAACAGAGGAAAGGTTAGTGAAATTCAGTGACAGTGTAACTCAGATGCCAATGGATGCGGCACAATTAAATTCCGCTCAAGCAGTGCAGGGCGAACGAAAGGTAACAGCCTCTGCCAATGATATGGAGCAGTTGGATAGTGGTGAGACAAAAGTTGGTATCCTGGAAGTACTTCCGGATGGATATGGATTTATTCGATGTGATAATTATTTGCCGGGTGAGAATGATGTATATGTGTCTCCGGCTCAAATTCGCAGATTTAATTTAAAAACCGGTGATATTGTTGCAGGTAATACAAGAATCAAAAACCAGAATGAAAAGTTTAGCGCGTTGTTGTTTGTAAAAACAGTGAATGGCTTCCATCCATCAGAGGCGCAGAAGAGGAGGAGATTTGAGGATTTAACTCCGGTATTCCCAAATCAAAGAATTCATCTAGAAACTCCAGGCTCCGGAGTGTCCATGAGAATGGTGGATCTGATTTCACCGATCGGCAAGGGACAGAGAGGTATGATTGTATCTCAGCCTAAGACAGGAAAGACAACTTTATTAAAGCAAATTGCAAAAGCTATAACGAAAAATCATAAAGATATGAAATTAATCATATTACTGATAGATGAACGTCCGGAGGAAGTTACAGATATAAAGGAGTCCATTGAAGGAAATAACGTTGAAGTAATCTACTCCACCTTTGATGAGCTACCGGATAATCATAAAAGAGTTTCAGAGATGGTAATCGAGCGTGCTAAGCGACTTGTGGAGCACAAACAGGATGTAATTATACTACTCGATAGTATAACAAGGCTAGCCAGGGCCTATAATCTAACAGTCCAGCCAAGCGGACGTACCCTGTCAGGTGGTTTGGATCCGGCAGCACTTCATATGCCCAAAAAGTTTTTTGGAGCAGCTAGAAATATGCGTGAGGGTGGCAGCTTGACCATACTTGCTACAGCCCTTGTTGATACCGGCAGCAGGATGGATGATGTGGTATTTGAAGAGTTTAAAGGTACAGGCAATATGGAATTGGTTCTTGATCGAAGCCTTTCTGAGAAGAGGATATTTCCTGCAATTGACCTTCCAAGATCTAGCACAAGAAGAGAAGATCTTCTGTTGACACAGCAGGAATTAGAGGCTACCTTCCTGATGCGTAAGGCACTTGGCGGAATGAAATCTGAGGAAGCGTTAGAAAGAATTATTGATATGTTTTTAAGAACAAAAACAAATACAGAGTTTATTGAAATTATAAAAAAGACAAAGATTATTTAACCCGGATTGTCCTTATGAATAGATTTTAGGTATTGCATATTATGTGTACCTATGCTATACTTAGTAAGCTGTTTATTAGATTGGAAATTTTCTGACCAATAGATAACGAATTGATCGTAAAGAGGTGAAATCATGAAAGAAGGAATCCATCCCAAATATCATCAGGCTAAGGTTGTTTGCAACTGCGGTAACGAATTTGTAACAGGATCCACCAAGAGCGAAATCCATACTGAAATCTGCTCCAAGTGTCATTCATTCTACACTGGACAGGTTAAAGCTTCTGCTGCTCGTGGAGCTATTGATAAGTTCAACCGTAAGTATGGTTTAAACAAATAAATCATTTAAAAGCATTCGCTTTTCTTAGCATGAAAATTGAAACATGAAAAATTGGGTTGAGGTATACGTTCCTCAGCCTATTTTTTAATACAAGCCTAAATAAGCAGCGTAGCTGGAAACAAAAGAACTAGGCCATGAAAATGACCGAAATATGAAGAAAGGTTTGGGTGTGAAGATGAAACCATCAGGTATTGGCGGCATGGCTGTCATGGAAGGCGTTATGATGAAGCATGAAGATGAATACGCCGTGGCAGTTCGCAAGCCGAATAATGAAATTGTGGTGGAAAAAAGTACTTATACTGATTTTTCTGACAAGGTGAAATTGTTTAAATTGCCAATCTTTCGTGGTATGCTTGCCCTTGTTCAGGTGGTAGTGGTCGGTGTCAAGGGTTTGAATTTTTCAGCCAGTTTTTTTGATGATGAAGAAGAGATTAAATCGAAAGAAAAAAAATCTAAGGGGAAAAGTAAAATCGAGAAAAGCTCCCTGGAATATGATGATGATTTTGAAATAGATGAAGTTATTGATGAAAATACAGTTGAGGCTATGATTGAAGCCGAGATAACAAAGGAAAATAAGGTGGATAAAAAGAGTGATAAGAGCAATGTGCTACTAACAGCATTTGCAGTATTACTTTCCATTGTGCTGTCAGTTGCTTTATTTATGGTACTTCCAATTATAATTACTAATATGTTATCTGGGTTTATACCCAATAAATATACATTGACATTCATTGAAGGTATGCTGCGCCTTATTATTTTTATCGGTTATGTCTTAATAGCGGCGAGAATACCAGAGATTAGGCGTGTTTCCATGTATCACGGTGCAGAGCATAAGGCGATTAACTGTCTGGAGCAAGGATTTGAACTAACGGTTGCAAATGTTAAGGGACAATCTAAGCGACATAAACGTTGTGAAACCAGCTTTGTGTTATTGGTAATTATCATCAGCGTGTTTTTCTTTATTTTGCTGCCGGTTGACGATTTGGTAATGAGAATCGTGAGCAGAGTTTTATTGGTGCCAATCATAGCAGGCGTATGTTATGAGTTTATTCGCCTTGCCGGAAAGAGCCAGAGCAGATTGGCATATGCTTTCAGCTTGCCAGGTTTATGGATGCAGGGATTGACAACCAAGGAACCGGACGATGAGATGATTGAAGTGGCAATTCAATCTGTTGGTGCGATATTTGATTGGAAAACGTATTTGGTGACATCAACAATGGATGATAAACACAAAAATGATTATAATACGAATAAGGTGACTTCGATTAATACATATTCGAAAGAGAAAAAAGAAAAGAATACAACGCAAAAGCGCAGAGAAAAGAATGCTACGGAACAGGAAGCGTCCGCAACGAAGGAAGTGCCTGTTAAGAAGGATGTGCCTGTAGAGAAGAAAGCACCTTCTAAGAAGGAAGCGCCTGCAAAGAAGGAAGCACCTGTAGAGAAGAAAGCACCTTCTAAGAAGGAAGCGCCTGCAAAGAAGGAAGCGCTTGTAGCGAAGGAAACATCTGTAACGAAGGAAACAACTGCTATAAAGGAAACATCTGTAATAAAAGAAGCAGCCGCAACAAAAGAGTCTTCCTTTGACAAGAAAAACAATCGGAATCAAGGTATTACCCCAATCCCTTTCAAGCCCATTATAAATGATGAGTCGGAGGAAGAGGATGATGAGATCCTCAGGGCTTTGGATAAATTCTTTGATGGACATAATAAATGAAAAAATGGATAGTTACTGGCTGGTTCATGGAGAATAATCATGAGTACTTATAAGGAATTATTGCAGACAGCAAAGAAGATGCTGTTAGAGCAGGAGATCCCGGATGCTGATTTAGATGCTTGGTATCTGATGACTTATGTTTTTAATATAAATAGAACAGATTATTTATTACACGGGAATGAAGATGTGCGGGAAGAGGAAGCGGTACGCTATCTTTCTTATGTAGATGAAAGGGCAAGACATATACCCTTACAGCACTTGACAGGAACCCAGGAATTCATGGGGCTGGAATTTGATGTGAGTAAGGATGTATTAATTCCGCGGCAGGATACCGAAGTTTTAGTGGAAGAAATACTTAAGATTTGCAAGGGAAAGTCTGTGCTTGATATGTGTACGGGATCAGGCTGTATTATAATCAGTCTGGCAAAGCTGGGGAATTTAGAAAGTGCATATGGAGCGGATCTATCTGAGAAAGCGCTGACGATTGCAAAACGGAATGCTGCAAAGCTTAGTGTCACGGTGGAATTTGAGTTAAGTGATCTTTTCCAGCAAATTACGAAAAGCTTTGATATTATTGTTTCTAATCCGCCCTACATACGAACCAGTGTGATTGAGGAATTGATGCCGGAGGTAAAAGATCATGAGCCACATTTAGCACTTGACGGGAGTGAGGATGGACTTAAATTCTATCGCGTTATTGCGGACAGAGCGAAAGAACATCTGAATAAAAAAGGGTACCTTTTCTTTGAGATTGGATATGATCAGGGAAATGATGTAAAGCATATACTTGAAAAAGAAGGGTATGCGGATATTATAATTAAGAAGGATCTTAGCGGGCTGGATCGCATTGTCTGCGCAAGATTTATATAATGGAGGAAATATTGTTATGTTTGACAAGTTGGAAGATATTTTGATTCGTTATCAGGAATTAGAACAGGAGCTGATGAATCCGGATATCATGAACGATCAGGCCAGATACCGGAAGCTTCGTAAAGAGCATTCAGATTTGACCGATATCGTTGAGAAATATAAGGAATATAAAGCAACTCAGACCAATATTGAGGATAGCCTGGCAATTCTTGATGAGGAAAGCGATGAGGAAATGCGCGAGCTTGCGAAAGAAGAATTAGCTGAAAGCAAGCAGAACATTGTCAAGATCGAAGAAGAGCTGAAGATTTTACTTCTTCCAAAGGATCCCAATGATGATAAGAATGTTATCGTTGAAATCCGTGGTGGCGCCGGCGGTGACGAGGCGGCTCTTTTTGCTGCTGAGCTATATCGTATGTATGTAATGTTTGCAGAGCGTTATCGTTGGAAGATTGATATGATGAACTTAAATGAGAATGGTATAGGCGGATTTAAAGAAGTAATATTTATGGTAATTGGTAAAGGTGCTTATTCTAAATTAAAATATGAGAGCGGTGTTCACCGTGTTCAGCGTGTGCCTGTGACAGAATCAGGCGGCAGAATCCATACTTCTACATCTACCGTGGCTATCATGCCGGAAGCAGAAGAGGTTGACGTTGAGCTTGATATGAATGACTGTAAGTTTGATGTATTCCGTTCCTCTGGTAATGGTGGACAGTGCGTTAATACGACTGACTCTGCTGTAAGACTTACTCACATCCCAACTGGTATTGTTATCTCATGTCAGGATGAAAAATCTCAGTTAAAGAATAAGGATAAGGCAATTCGTGTCCTTCGTTCTAAGCTGTATGAATTGGAATTGGAAAAGGCACAGAGTGCAGAAGCGGAAGCAAGAAAGAGTCAGGTAGGAACAGGAGACCGTTCTGAGAAAATCAGAACCTATAACTTCCCTCAAGGACGTGTAACTGATCATAGAATTAAATTAACTGTTCATCAGCTCGGAGAAGTAATGAACGGTGATCTGGAAGAAATTATAGACAGCCTAATTGCAGCCGACCAAGCAGCAAAGTTGGCAAATTTAACGGAGCAGTAAATGCTTGGTCGGCTTAGGACCAAGCAGCAAAGCTGGCAAACTTAACAGAGCAGTAAATTCTTGGTCGGCTTAGGACCAAGCAGCAAAGCTGGCAAACTTAACAGAGCAGTAAATGCTTGGTCACCACAGGGTGGTTGACCTAAGTGGAAACTAAAAACCTTCCTGACTCGCCAAAGTACAGGGAAGGTTTTTAGTATATTAATGACTAATCAAATTCCTTCCTATGAATAGTAAAGTTGTAGGAAATTTTTTATTTGAGTTGAGTAGGGAACATTTGGTGATTACCTAGTTAATGTGAAGAAATTATTTCATTATATAAAGGAATATTAAGCCATGAAAAATAAAGATATCATCAGCAGTTTGAGTAATGCTCAGATGAAAAATCTAACATTATTACAGAAAAAGTCCAAAGCGCGGGACGATCAAGGAGTCTTTGTTGTAGAAGGCTGGAAGATGTTTGAAGAGGCCTTAGAACTAGGACTTATGAAAAAGGCATATGTGTCAGAGTCTTTTTATCAAGAAATGACTGTGCAAGAGCCAGATTACTTCCAGTCCTTTGATTATGAGATCGTGTCTGATTCTGTATTCAAGGAGGTGGCAGATACAAAAACACCTCAAGGTATTATGGGGCTTGTTAAAAAGGCAGAGCATAGCCTGGAGTATATGATTAAAACTCCAAATGCATGTCTTTTGTTATTAGAGGATATCCGTGATCCGGGAAATTTAGGGACAATGATTCGAACTGCCGAGGGGGCAGGAGTGACCGGAATTATCTGTAACAGCTCAACCGTAGATTTATACAACCCAAAGGTAATCCGTTCCACCATGGGTTCTATTTACCGAATGCCTTTTTATCAATCAGAGGATTTTTTTGGGACAATCAGTGCGATAAAACAGCAGGAGATTACTATCTTTGCGGCTCATTTATCGGGAGAGCTATACGATACAGAGGGAAGCTTTGTAGATCCTTGTGCATTTTTAATCGGGAATGAAGCCAATGGATTATCCAAGGAAGCTTCAGAAAAGGCCGATCGTTTAATTAAAATACCAATGGCAGGTAAAGTAGAATCTTTAAATGCTGCCGTTGCAGCCGCTATTTTAATGTATGAAGCCGCAAGACAAAGAAGAAGATAATTATAACAAGCCATTATAATAAATGTACTTGACATTTCCTCTCAATTAGAATAATGTATAAATAAACACATATAAAGCATAATTATAAATGCGTTATGTGTGTTTTCAAATTATCGGACAGAACTAGATTCCAATAATCGAGATACAAAGCTTAAATAATCACTGTTTATCAGAAGCTAATTTAGCTTCTGATAGTTACATTCCTGACAAGAAAAAAGGCAGGTTTCAACAGGATAAAAAACGTAGCAACATACATTACTATAATTGATTACCGCAAAAAGCGGAGGAATGGAGGATTATATGAATTTAAAGGGACGCAGCTTTTTAACACTAAAGGATTTTACAGAGGAAGAGATCACATATTTACTTGATCTGGCAGCAGAATTAAAAGCAAAGAAAAAACAGGGGGTTACAGGTGAAAGCTTAAAAGGTAAGAATATTGCCTTAATTTTTGAGAAGCCCTCTACAAGAACCCGTTGTGCCTTTACAGTTGGGTGTATAGACGAAGGCGGACATCCGGAATACTTAAGCAAGGATGATATTCAATTAGGTCATAAGGAAAGCGTGGAGGATACAGCAAGGGTTCTGGGAAGAATGTTTGATGGAATTCAGTTTCGCGGTTTCTCTCAGGATACGGTTGAAAAGCTGGCAAAATACAGTGGTGTTCCGGTTTGGAATGGTCTTACGGACCTGGATCATCCAACTCAAATTCTTGCAGACTTCTTGACTTTAAAAGAGCAGTTTGGTAAGCTTAAGGGGCTAAAACTCGTCTATGTTGGGGATGGTCGTAATAATATGGCGAATAGCTTAATGATTGGTTCCGCAAAAATGGGAATTCATTTTACGATTCTTGCACCAAAGTCTTTATGGCCGGAAGAGGACTTAGTGGCTTTATGCAAGGGTTATGCAGTGGAATCAGGCAGCCGGATTGAGATATCAGATGATTTAGATGCAGTGAAAGCTGCAGATGCAGTTTATACGGATGTATGGTGCTCTATGGGAGAAGAGGATAAGGCAGCAGAGCGTATTGCAATCTTAAAGCCTTATCAGGTGAACGCTGCCCTGATGGCTCGTACAGGGAAGGAAGAATCCATTTTCCTTCATTGTTTACCCGCGGTAAAAGGAAAAGAGGTCACAGAGGAAATCTTTGAACATTTTGCAGATGTAGTATTTGACGAGGCAGAGAATCGTATGCACACAATAAAGGCGGTCATGGTAGCAACTCTCGGAAAGTAGAACAAGCATCAAACATTACTGGCACATTGCCTGACATATCTGAAAAATTTGTATAATTCTGTGGGGTTATAGGAATGGACAAACGAAAGAATTTGTTAGAGAAGCTTATAAATAAGAACATTAGGATAAATACGGTACTGTCAATCATTTTAGTCGTAGCGCTATTTTATTTTTTTCTAAAGCCAAATAGCCGATATGCTATCTTAGCGGCCTGCTTTGCGGGAGGCTTAATTAATGTGAACAATGGCATGACTATGTGGCGCGAGCCGGCTAAGAGAACGGTAGGTATGAGTTATCTTATGTTTGGAGTGATTATAATTGCTCTGGGATTTATTATAGTTCGGTATATCTAAGAATTGTGGAGGATATTGTGCAATGTATCAGGAAAAAGTGGTTTTATGTGCAAGCAGCGCTTATGAACAGAAATTCTGGCTAAGTGATGATTTTAAGACGCTGCCGGAGCAAATAAAGCAAGAATTAAAAATAATGTCTGTATTATTTACAGAGGACGTTGGAGGAGTACTGTCCTTGGAATTTGATGAGGATGGGACTTTGATCTTTAAGGTAGACTCTAACGAAAGCGATTATCTCTACGATGAAATTGGCAGTGCATTAAAAATAAAGCAGCTGCAAAGAGAGAAAGCTGAACTCTTAGAAGCTCTGGAAATGTATTATAAGGTGTTTTTTCTTGGAGAAGATGCTGCAGAGCTTTTAAGTGAGGAATAAAGATGTAGCAGGGATTGGAGGAATAATATGCTACTAGTTGTTGATGTTGGAAATACAAACATAACCTTAGGCGTGTTCGAGGAAGCAAATATCAAAGCGACCTTTCGCTTGACTACAAACACAAATCGAACCTCAGATGAATATGGCCTGATTTTATGTGATTTATTAAAGGCAAGAAATATAGGCATTGGGGAAATAAAGAATGTAATCATTGCTTCTGTAGTGCCGAAGCTGATGCATTCCTTATCTTCCGGAATCATAAAGTATCTGGGTATCACTCCGTTGATTGTCGGAGCCGGAACTAAGACAGGAATTAAAGTTTCTACGGCGAATCCGAAGGAAGTTGGTGCAGACAGAATCGTTGATGCGGTTGCAGCATTTGAAATCTATGGAGGGCCTGTTTTGGTCATCGATTTCGGAACAGCGATTACCTATGATCTAATCATGGAGGATGGAGCCTTCCAGGCAGCAGTTACCTGCCCTGGACTTCGCATTGCAGCAAATGCCCTTTGGACAGATACTGCTAAGCTGCCGGAGATAGAGATTGCAATGCCGGACACAATTCTTGCAAAAGATACAATCACTAGTATGCAGGCGGGTCTCATCTTCGGCTGTATTGGCCAGACAGAGTATATCGTTAAGAGAATGCTTAAGGAGGCAGGAGTTGAAAACTGTAGAGTTATTGCTACGGGTGGCCTTGGTAAGATTATTTCCGATGCAACAGATATCATAGAGGTATATGATCCTAACCTGACCTTGAAGGGTCTTAAGATTATTAATGACAAGAATAAAAGATAGCGCATTGCGAAATGCTAGCATATAATAATAGAGAAAAGTCATGGCAAACAGTGAAATAGAACGTTATGCCATGGCTTCATTAATACAGAGAAGATATTGGAGAGATGCTAATGAGCCTGAAGATCGGCAATGTGAAATTAGAAGGTAATTTGCTTTTAGGCCCCATGGCAGGAGTAACAGACCTGCCTTTTCGTTTATTGTGTAAAGAGAAGGGTGCAGACTTAGTTTATACAGAGATGGTAAGTGCAAAGGGGACTCAGTATAATAATAAAAACACGGAAAGCTTGCTTCAAATCCATGAGACAGAGCGGCCTGTGGCATTACAGCTCTTTGGAGCCGATCCTATTATTTTGAGTGAGACGGCAAAGCGAATTGAGCACCGTAATTTTGATATTCTGGACATAAATATGGGTTGCCCGGTTCCGAAGGTGGTTAATAACGGAGAGGGTTCCTCCCTGATGAAGAATCCTAAATTAATAGGTGAAATCGTAAAAATGGTGTCTTCTGCAATCAATAAGCCCCTTACGGTAAAAATTCGAAAGGGTTTCCATGAGACGGACAACAACGCGGTGGAAGTGGCTAAAATTGCTGAGGAGAACGGTGCAGCGGCAGTTGCAGTCCATGCCAGAACCAGGGAACAATATTACAGCGGTAAGGCAGATTGGGAGGTAATCAGAGCCGTTAAAGAGGCATTGACTATTCCGGTCATCGGAAGCGGGGATATTTTTACTCCCGAGGATGCAAAGAAGATGATCGAACTAACCCACTGTGATGGAATTATGATGGCAAGAGGAACTCGTGGGAATCCTTGGATCTTTGAGCAAATCAAAACATATCTGAGAGATGGAATTCTATTACCGAAGCCAAGTTTCGACGAGGTAACGGAGATGATTCTGCGTCACGGTGCTTTGTCTGTGGAATACAAGGGAGAGTTTACCGGTATTCGAGAAATGAGAAAGCATGTAGCCTGGTATACAACAGGTTATCCCGGTTCAGCCAAATTAAGGAACCGGGTCAATGAGATAGAGAATATGGAGGATCTCAGACAGCTGCTGAAAGAGTATCAAAACCATGTTTAAAATAACCAAAAGTCGGTATGCAAATAGTATTAATCTATGAGATGTTAACAAAATTCTATAAAAATATGAAAAAGCTGTTGATTTTTTCTGAATTTCGCGTATAGTATATTTACAGAAAAGACAAATGTGTGCCATACAAGAACAGGTGGAGGAATTAAGATGAGCAAGTTAAGAGTTGGTATCCTTGGTGGAACAGGAATGGTTGGACAGCGTTTTATCGCTTTATTGGAAAACCATCCTTGGTTTGAAGTAGTTACAGTTGCAGCAAGTCCCAGAAGTGCTGGTAAAACATATGAAGAGGCAGTCGGAAACCGTTGGAAGATGGCAACTCCTATGCCAGAGAACATTAAGAAATTAGTCGTAATGAACGTAAACGACGTCGAGGCAGTAAGCGCGGACGTGGATTTTGTGTTCAGCGCTGTAGATATGACAAAGGATGAAATTAAGACCATCGAGGAAGCATATGCGAAAGCAGAGACCCCGGTAGTCTCCAATAACAGTGCTCATAGATGGACTCCAGATGTACCTATGGTTGTACCTGAATTAAATCCGGAACATTTAGAGGTAATTGCAGATCAAAGAAAGCGTCTTGGAACACAGAGAGGTTTTATTGTAGTAAAGCCAAACTGTTCTATCCAAAGCTATACACCTGCGCTTCATGCTCTTAGAGAGTTTGGAATTAAGCTTGTAGTTGCAACAACCTACCAGGCTATTTCCGGTGCGGGTAAGAATTTTACAGACTGGCCTGAGATGGTGGACAATGTAATTCCTTACATTGGTGGTGAAGAAGAGAAGAGCGAGCAGGAGCCATTACGTATCTGGGGTAAGGTCGAGGACGGTCAGATCGTAAAGGCAGAGGGGCCAATGATTACAACACAGTGTATCCGTGTTCCGGTAACGGACGGACATACGGCAGCAGTGTTCGTTAGCTTTGAGAAGAAGCCTACGAAAGAAGAAATCATAAAGGCTTGGGCTGAGTTTAAGGGAATTCCTCAAGAGCTTGAATTGCCAAGTGCTCCGAAGCAGTTCATTAAATATTTTGAGGAAGATAATCGTCCTCAGACAAAGCTTGACCGTGACAGAGAGAATGGAATGGGCGTTTGCTTTGGCAGGTTAAGAGAAGACAGGGTATTTGATTACAAATTTGTTGGCCTTTCTCACAACACAGTTCGTGGAGCTGCAGGAGGTTCTGTCTTGACAGCCGAATTATTAAAAGCTCAGGGCTATATAACTGCAAAATAAATACTTTGTTTGTTTCCGTGGTTTATTATCCAAGTTAGTGTCTGAATAGTAAGTTGTAAATGAAAGCCTGTTAATGGCTTAAGATAGATAAGAAGACAAAAGAGCTCTGGCATTGCCAGAGCTCTTTTGCAAAAGGATTATCTCTATTTCAAGTCTCTAAATAAGTAATTGATAAATTCAATGGTATTTTCTTCGTGGGGATAGTTTGCAAGGATTCCAAGTACATAGGGTTCCCCATCATAGGTTACATCCTTAAATAAATCTGAGTCATTTAAGTATATTCCATAGGCATTCTTTTCCGAATCTTCTGTAGTTGAAGACAGAACAAAACGATCTGTCAAGGAGCTGTAGATATCGGTAGGCAGTGCCTCTGAAAGCTTTGTAAAATAATCATTCTGCGCGTAGCTCAAAAACTGAGATTCCGGGGCAATAATAACATCTACCTCGCGGGCTGCAATATAAGCGGTTAAAGCCTGCTGAATATTATAATTACTGCCACTGTTCAAATAAAAGGTATCGTTGATCTGGATATCTTCTAGCTTTGGGTTAAGCTCCAAATAATCAGAGAAATCCTCTGTATATGTTTCTACAGCGTCGGTTGAAAGTGAGCTATCAATAATGGCTGCATAAAACTGAGTACTAATGTTAGGAGTCACAATTTGATAAATAACATAAATAATTGCCGCAATTGTTAAAATTCCTCCCAAGGCATGAAGCCGATAGTATTCCCAAAGATAATTAATTTTCTCTTGTGTAGACATATTCTTAAGTTTTTCCTTCTCGGAGGGAAGCTCTCGAGGCTGATAAATAGTGACTGGCTCCTCCAGTCGCGACTGTTTCGGCATAAAAAAACCTCACTTTTGTTTACTATAATAATCAGAAGAGTAACATAACATAGCAAAGAACCTGTTAAGCTGCCGTCTGAGTTCATTTTGTTGAAAAAGTAACTAAGAAATAGTTTATCACAATAATCCCTGGAAAAAAAGAAATTAATTATAAAATATCTCTTAAATATATGTCTAAAATAAGGAAGTACACAATAAATAAGTCGATACCTAATTTTACAATAAACTAATCTACTAATCTACCTTAAGTATGCCTTAAGCTATGAAAGCTATGAATATTTGCAAGTTATTGCAATAAAATTGCATTTTATGACATCACGCTACCAAAACGAATATTTTGTGTATGATTAGAGGAGTCGCCATATTGCAGATGCAGACACAACTAACCAGAGGAGATGAGTTGATTTGAATAAAACTATGATGGAACGAAAGAAGTATAATCTACTATTTATATTCACAAGTATTTGTTTCATATCGATAATTGTATTTCGATGTTTAGACATATTGGGTGGAATTACGGATAAATTCTTCTTTTTGCTATGTGTTTTTATGCTATTGTTATTGAATTTTATGAGAACAAAAGAGGTACCTAATTTCAAAGAGAAAGAAAATTTTGAAAGTACTCCATACCCAAATACCTTACTAATAACTATATTAATAGGGGATGTGATTTATATTTTATCAGTTTTTTACGAATTCAAAAATAAGGTTATATGATGAAAAAAATATGACATCAAGGATAGAAGAGAGAAGACTGTACATGTTAAAAAGAAAAAGCAAGAAGAAGATGAAGAAGGCATTCCTGGGAGGGACTCTATCTTTTGTAGGTTGTGCTTGTGCAGCGATAGTATTACCATATTTTGTTTCTGGAGACCAATATATGATTGGTGGTAAGATAGGAATATGTTTTATTGGCGCAGCTTTGATTTTTATTATTATATATGTTGATTTGACGAATATATCAGAATTGTGAGTTATTAAAATTAAAGTAAGATTAAGATGATATTCAACTGGTATTTTTTCTGTAGGTGCTGTATAGTAAGACATTATATATGACAAAGAGATGAGGAGAAATTATGAGTAAGATCCGTGGATTTCTTGCTATTTTATGGCCGGCTGTAGTAGCATTGTTGATTCCTTTTTATATTGGAATTGTAAGTGTTTTTATCTATTTTCAGAGTGTTTATGGTGCTTATTTCATCATTACACCTTCGAGGGATAGAACCGTCCTTGAGATGCTAAGCTTATTAGAATATTCGGGATATAAAATCATTGAATATATACAGCCATTAACGGATGTATTTACGGCACTGATTCCAATAATCTGGATTTGTCTGTTCTTTTTCTGGTATCGTTCCATGCTTCAAAAGGAGAATATGTTTGGAGAAGGTGGGAATCCTTTCAGAAAGGTTGAAATCAGACTTTTTACCTTTAAAAATATTTTCTTCCTTGCACTTGTTGCTCTTGGGTGTCAGATTGTCATTGGAAGTTGTATGGAATTGATTCTACCTCATTTTGAAAAAATCATGGAAGATTATAATGAGCTGATGGAAGAGTTTATGTATGGGAATGTAATTATTATATTTGTTACTACAGTGATATTGGCACCATTTTCAGAGGAATTAATGTTCCGAGGTGTTATCATGAAAAAGGCGCAGAAAATAGCACCTGCAGGTGCTGCTATTCTGATTCAGGCAATCTTATTCGCGATCTTTCATATGAATATTGTGCAAAGCGTATATACATTTCCAGCCGGCTTGATCCTAGGCTATGTTGCTTATAAATTTAAGAGTATCAAAGCCTCGATCGTTCTTCATATGATGTTCAATGCACTCAGCTACGTAATGATAATGCCGGAGAATATGATTTTGTTCATTGGTTATATGGTGCTTGGAGGAATGATTCTAGCGCTTGGTTTATGGTGGGTTTCCAAAGTGGGACTAACCGGACAAAGGAATAAAAATATAGTAAGTGAAGGATAAGCCATGAATTAACAAGGGGCTTGATAATAGAAGAATGAAGAAATACTTAAAGGGTATGGTAGCGATCATGCCGCCATTGGCAGCAATTGCAGTACAATTAATAGCAATCACAGTTTTAACCATGGCGAACACAATAATTTCAAGGCCTCTTACGGAGGAAGTGAACTATTTGTTTTCTGCATTAGCAGTAATGAGTAGTGGCTTTGTATTTATATTCTGGTATCGTATTGAAGTTTTCGGGGAAATCAGAGGAAAACTAACACATGTGCTTAAAATTAATAATATATATAAATTCGTTTGTCTGGCTCTGGGCTGTCAATTATTTGTTTCAGGTATACTTAGTATATTAACGGAGTACTTCCCAAAAGCTTTTAATGAATACGGAAATACAATAAGTACGATTTTATCGGGTAGCCCTATTGTAGTGGTGCTTGTTACAGTAATCGTTGCACCAATCACAGAAGAGTTAATTTTTCGTGGCGTTACGCTCCATATGGCTAACAGGTATGTTCCCTTTTTAATAGCGAATATTTTGCAGGCGGTCTTATTTGGAATTTATCATGGTAACTTTGTTCAAGGAATTTATGCGGCTGGGTTGGGATTTATCCTTGGACTAATCAATCAAAAGTTTCAGACCATTTATGCACCTATTCTACTCCATATGATGGTAAACGCGAGTGCATTTTTAATGATGCTTCTTCCGGAGTCGACATTTAGTTATTATTTCATGTTGATCATAGGATTTATACTCATAATCACTGCAATTATTGCAATTAAACCAATGAATGTGCTTAAATTACAAAATATTCTTATAATTACCAAGTATCAGGATAAAGAATTATAAAATGAATATGAATTGAATGAATTACTGGGAATTTACACCTAATGACGTTCTTTTGCCACAATTCTAACATAATATCCCCCTCGGAATAGGCTTTAAGTCCTATTTTAGTAAAATACTCGAGGAGTGAACTATTATGTACCGAATTAAAGTGGACCAGGAGAAGAAGTTAATTATGCTTGAAATCAAGGGCAAGATGGAAAGAGAGGAATTGGATTCATTTGATAAAGAAATTAATGATGTTCTAAATCAATTTCCCCCAAAATCAATGGCATTGATTTCATTGCTTGAAAGAATGGATCCTTTATCACAAGAGAATGCAAGACTTATGAAAAACATCACAAGGGAATGTGTTCTTAAAACAGAGAGAATTGCTGTAGTTCATAAGCGAACAGTAACCCAGATGCAACTAAAACGTCTGGAAAAGGAGGTTCAAAATGATGGATATCATGGTGTTCCGATCATGAGATTCACAACAAGAAATGATGCCCTGGTTTATATCAGGAAAAGAGAAATAAATATTTCAATTTAATAACTATTGATTTTTGTGTTTGAATCATTTATGATACAGATACAACTGAATAATAAACAATATTCATGTATCATAGATCCATACTAATTTGGTCAATATACCAATATGCAGATTCTAAGGTACCTTAGGGGCTAAAAGAAGAAAGCATGGTATGGCAAGGATTCATATGAATTACCGAATACATAGTCTTGACCAATAGGAATGGAAGGCAAGAACTAAAAAGGTTTTTCTAACATAAAGCTTATTTAGTTTAATAAACGATTAGTAACGACCCATTTAGCCGTGAGGCTGCTTAACACACTAATCTCGTAGCACCTGCCCCAGGATCATTTCAAGATCGGTATTCTTGGCTTAGGTGTTTTTTTATTGTCCAAAAGCAAGGTAATTAATGGGCTAGATAAGCCATATTGTTGAAGATTATATTATTCAGAAGCAATTTGTCCAATACTACAAAGTAGCGAGTTGCATATTGGTCGCCGCGAAGCGGCAGAATGGAGGAAAATATGAATACAACAACTAACTTTCGCACCATGAGGATGGTGCAACTGGCATTATTTACTGCAATTATTATTCTTATGGCTTTTACACCAATTGGGTATATTAGAACCCCGGCTCTTAGTATTTCACTCATTGTAATTCCGGTTACCGTAGGTGCTATTGTACTTGGACCGACAAGCGGAGCAATTCTTGGCGGTGTATTTGGTATTACGAGCTTTATCCAGTGCTTTGGCATAGATCCTTTTGGTGTAGCCTTACTGGGTATAAATCCAATATTGACCTTTATCTTATGTCTGGTGCCTCGTATTTTAATGGGGTGGCTGTCTGGAATTTTGTTTGTGCTTTTGAAAAAGGTAGATAAAACCAAGGTGTTTTCTTATGCAGTGACATGTTTCACCGGATCTTTACTTAATACAATATTGTTTATGTCAACTTTGGTGCTGTTTTTTTATAATACTGATTTTATTCAAGGTATGGTATCAACGACCGGAGCGACGAATGCGCTTACTTTTGTCATTGCTTTAGTTAGTTTTAATTTTCTGATTGAAGCAGGTGTTAATTTGGTGGCAGGCGGAGCCATTTCTAAAGCTTTAGATATTTTTGCAAAAAGAGGGTAAGTTAATTAGGCTGGCAAGCAGAAATCACAAAGTTTATATTATGATTCAAAGCGTCAAAAATGTCAAAAATCATAATGATTTATTAGAAAATACCGTTGACAATATTTTGATACTATGTTACAATGATTTAGCTGTGAGTATTGCGTGGCAATATTTACATGACGAAGAAGAGAATCCATCTCTCACCCATAGCATAAACAATGTTTATCGTGACCGGGTTAAAGCATACGGAATATTATCTAATGAAAAGATAATATGTGATTGAGCTTGCAGGTGGATAATCTTATTATCCACCTTTTTTAATGCAATGACACTTGCATGATAGAGGTGAAAGAAAATTCACAAGATCTGCAGGAATGCAGTAAGTCCCGGTAACATATTAATTTATGACAAGGGAATCGAAGAGATGATATCTCTTGTATATAACCTATGGAGGTGCAGTACTATTAGCGATTTAATGATTAATGAACAGATCAGGGACAAAGAAGTTCGCCTGATTGGTGAAAGCGGAGAGCAGCTTGGTATTATGTCTGCAAAAGATGCAATGAAATTAGCAAAGGACGCCAATCTTGACTTAGTCAAAATTGCTCCGACAGCGAAACCACCAGTTTGCAAGATTATCGATTACGGTAAATACAAATACGAATTAGCGAGAAAAGATAAGGAAGCCAAAAAGAAACAGAAGGTTACCGAAGTGAAGGAAATACGTTTATCTCCAAATATTGATGATAACGATTTAAATACGAAGGCAAACCAGGCACGTAAGTTTATAACGAATGGTGATAAAGTTAAAGTTGCATTACGTTTCCGTGGCAGAGAGATGGCTCATACATCTTCTTCTAAAGTTATTCTGGATACTTTCTATGCTAAGCTCGAGGATATCGCTGTAGTAGACAAACCGGCAAAGCTCGAAGGAAGAAGTATGATTATGTTCTTATCAGAAAAACGTTAAAATACTAAATATGGCAGCATTCGGAAGGTTTCAGGACAAGTTCCTATACCACCAGGCTGTATCAATCATTAAGGAGGAAATATCATGCCGAAGTTAAAAACAAGTAGCGCAGCAGCTAAGCGTTTCAAAGTAACTGGAACAGGAAAATTAAAGAGAATGAAGGCTTACAAGAGTCATATCTTAACAAAGAAGTCCGCTAAGAGAAAGAGAAACCTCAGAAAAGCAACTATGACGGATGCGACTAACATTAAGAACATGAAGAAAATCTTACCATATCTTTAAGATATTGGTGATAAGGAGGAATAGAACATGGCAAGAATCAAAGGCGGAATGAACGCTAAGAAAAGACATAATAAAGTCTTAAAGCTGGCAAAAGGTTACAGAGGAGCCAGATCAAAACAATATAGAGTTGCAAAGCAATCAGTAATGAGAGCGTTAACATCTTCTTTCGCTGGTAGAAAAGAAAGAAAAAGACAGTTCAGACAGTTATGGATTGCCAGAATCAATGCGGCAGCAAGAATGAACGGCTTATCCTACAGCAAATTAATGTATGGATTAAAGTTAGCTAATATCGAAATCAACAGAAAGATGCTTTCTGAAATGGCTATCAATGATGCAGCTGGCTTCGCATCCCTTGCAGAAGTTGCTAAATCTAAGTTAGCTTAATAAATTTAATGATAGCAAGTGAATCAGTTAGCTGATTCACTTGTATAAAAGATGAGTACAGTATATTGAATAATAATTTATGCCTTCCGCATATAATGAATTGACAAAACAAAGGAAGTAAATTGGAATGATGAACCATGAGATGTCACCGCAGGATCGTCAGCGAATCATGAGCGAGGATTATGCGGATTTGCTCATCAACTATAATGGGGATGAGACTGTCTTTCAACAATTCCAGGATGCCACGGTGCATTTCATTAATTTTTTTGATGCAATCGTACATGTTCCTGTGACTCAGATAAATGATAATACCATTGTAAAATTGGGATATGCCGTAATGCCGACCTTATATGGAATGATTAGCAGGGAGAGCTTAGAAGCGTCGGGAATTTTGAGGTTACGAAATATCCCTAGTCTGAATTTAAGAGGCAGAGGAGTCTTAATTGGCATTATAGATTCGGGAATTGATTATACCAATCCGGTATTTAAGAATGCGGATAATACAACAAAGATAGTATCAATTTGGGATCAGACCATCAATGATCATCATTTCCCCCCCAATACTTTCTATGGGACTGAATATGATAGGGAACAGATTAATACGGCCCTGCAGAGTGAGAACCCTCTGGAGATTGTGCCCACAACAGATGTAATTGGCCATGGTACCATGCTTGCCGGTATAGCCGCCGGTAATGAGGTGCCGGATAATAATTTCTATGGAGTAGCCCCGGAGGCAGAGCTGGTGGTGGTTAAGCTAAAGCCAGCGAAAAGATACTTAAAGCAGTTTTTTCTTGTTCCGGAAAATGTGATCTGCTATCAGGAAAATGATCTTATTTTTGGATTAGAATACCTGACTTCCGTTGCAGCTAGTTTAAATAGACCACTAGCAATTTGTATTGGAGTGGGAAGCTCCTTTGGAGCACATGATGGAAGGGGAACACTCAGCGGGTATTTGTCCTTGGTGGCACAGAGGCCGAGAACTGGTGTGATCGTAGCCGCGGGTAATGAGGGAAATGCCAGAAGACACTATTATGGGAGAATAAATTCTGCAACCGGATATGATACAGTTGAATTGTCAGTTGGAGAGGGAGAAACAGGCTTTAGTATGGAGCTTTGGGGGGATTCTCCGGGAGTGTTTTCCATCGATATACAGTCACCCTCCGGTGAGTTTGTTCCTCGAATCATCCCAGTCCTTGATGAGACCCGGACAATTTCCTTTATATTTGAAGAAACTGTAATTGTCATCGATTATCAGATGGTCGAGTCTCAAAGCTCTGACCAGCTGATCTTCATGCGTTTTCGAAGACCATCCCAGGGCATCTGGAAATTCAATGTCTATGGCAGGGCGGATTTGAATGTTGGCTTTAATATATGGCTCCCAATGACAGGTTTTATCTCAGATAATACCTTCTTCCTCCGTTCTGATCCTTATATTACAATTCAATCCTTAGGTAATTCCGAAATACCCATTACAGTTACAGCCTATAATTCGGTGGATGACAGCCTGTATGTCTCGGCAAGCAGGGGGTTCAGTAGAATTGGTACAATTAAGCCGGAGGTAGCAGCTCCTGGGGTAAATATTATAGCTCCCTCTATAGATCAGGGATTTTTAGCTGTCACTGGAACCAGTGCAGCAGCAGCGCATACAACAGGAATAGCGGCTCTCTTACTGGAATGGGCAGTTGTTATGGGAAGACAGCCAAATATGAATTCAGTCGACATGAAAATATTTATGATTCGGGGAGCTCGAAGAGATATTGACATTACATACCCAAATAGAGATTGGGGATATGGAATTTTGGATGCATTTAATATCTTCGATATCCTGCGTTCTTCACAATAGAAGGGAGGGGCATGGATATGACCGCAGAAGAAAGATATAAAATTATCAGCAATGATTTTGTGGATTTCATAATAGATTATAGCGGAAATGAAGCTATCTTTGCTAGCTTTCCTAATGCAACGTTCCAAATTATGAATTTACGATATGCAGTAGCATATATGCCTGCCTCCGAGCTGACAGTCAATACCATTAGCGAGTTTGGTTATTCCATCATACCCTCTTACTTTGGGTTAACCTCTACCCGAAGCCTGGAGGCCTCCGGTGTGAATCGTGTCCGAAGAGTGCCTACGTTGAATCTTAGGGGGCAGGGTACTATCGTAGCAATCATTGACACCGGTATTGATTATATGAATCCGATATTTCAAAATGCAGACGGAACAACAAGAATTATATCCATCTGGGATCAGAGTATTGACAGTCCAAATTTTCCGCAGGGTTTTTGGTATGGAACTCAGTATTCTGCAGAAGAAATTAATAGAGCTCTTCAAAGTGAAAATCCTTTAGAAATTGTTCCTAGCAGAGACGAGATCGGGCATGGAACCATATTGGCTGGTGTGGCGGCAGGAGGAGAGGTGCCGGATCAGAATTTTAGCGGAGTTGCTCCGGATTCAGAGATTATAGTAGTTAAACTAAAGCAGATAAAAGAAATTTTGCGTAATTTTTATGTTGTCCCGCCAGGGGTACCCTGCTATCAGGAAAATGATGTCATGTGGGCAATTCAGTATGTGGTTGATATGGCGAGAAGGCAGGGTAAACCAGTATCGATCTGCCTTGGAATTGGTAATTCCTTAGGCAGTCATACCGGTAGAGGAAATCTGGGAAATCTATTAACCGTAGGAGGCAATTTTCCAGGAGTGGTATTTAATATTGCGGCGGGGAATGAAGGAACGGCTAGAAGACATTTCTTTGCGGAGATAGATCCAACCATAGGCTATTCAACCATGGAGCTGAATGTAGGTGATAATGAGCTGGGCTTTATCATGGAGCTGTGGGGAAGGATTCCCAGCATTTATTCGGTAGATATATTATCACCTACGGGGGAATATGTCCCAAGAATCACACCTACCCTTAGGGTGAGCAGGGAGATATCCTTTGTTTTTGAGCAAACCCAGATTACTTTGGATTATCAGTTGGTGGAAGGGACGACAGGGGAACAGGTTATCGTATTCCGTTTTCGAAAACCAACCGCTGGAATCTGGAGGTTTCAGGTTTATGGCAGAGGTGATTTGAGAGGAGCCTTTCATGTGTGGCTTCCGATATCCGGATTTATATCCGATAATACCTATTTTACGCAATCGAATCCCTATACGACAATTACGGTTCCGGGAAATGTACAGGAGCCTATTACAGTAACCGCTTATAATCCGGATAATAACAATTTATATACGAATGCAAGCAGGGGCTACACCAGTACCAATATCATAAAGCCAGAGCTTGCTGCTCCGGGTGTTAATATTATGGCACCAACCCTGGATCGGGGATTTACTATGGTTACCGGAACAAGTATAGCAGCTGCCCATACAACAGGAATTGCAGCCATGGTATTGGAGTGGGGGATTGTGCGGGGGAACTATCTGGGAATAGATACCCCAGAGGTTAAGAAGCTGCTAATCCGGGGAGCAAGGCGAAATCCCAATCTTACCTACCCTAATCAGGACTGGGGCTATGGTATTTTGGACATATATAATTTATTTATAGAGCTGCGGGCGGAAAGCCCTAGAGCCTAGAGTGCTACCACCCTCGTAAGCAGACAACACCACACTAGCGTCTCCTAATAGGAGAAAAGTTAAAATAAGATTAGAGTTTCCGCTATGATATTGCGAAAAAGTATAACATGAAGTATGATTATGACAGAAATATTATCCTGGGCAACGTGTCTGGGAATCAGCATAAGCTGCGGCGTTCGATTAACAAGATAGTATGCGGACACCGGATTGGAGGAGATATGAAAAATAAATTAACAAATGCTTTATGGGGACTGTTTTTTGTCATTGTCGGCATCGGAATAGCAGGAAATGTTCTTAATCTTTGGGACTTCAATCTTTTTTTTAATGGATGGTGGACCTTTTTCATTATTATACCCTGCTTTATTAGTATGATTCAGAGTGGTTTTGGAGTTGCTTCTACCATGGGCTTTATCTTTGGCGTGCTTCTGTTTGTATCCTGCAATGTGAAACTAAGATTCAGTGTTTGGGAATTAATCATTCCTGCGATCTTGGTATTTATCGGTATCCGTATCATGTTCCAAAACATGTTCCGGAAGGGACCAAGATCTGTGAATCAGAATAATGACTTCCAGGGAGGGAATGGTCAAACCTTTACCGGAGCGGCAAAATCAGACTATAGTGCTACTTTTAGCAGTAACCGCATCCATGCTACAGATTACTTCGGGGGTACTGTCTTAAATGCAATCTTTGGTGCTTTGGTTCTTGACTTACGTGACGCACAGATTACGAATGATGTAGAAATAAATGCTACTGCAATTTTTGGCGGTATTGACATTTATCTTCCGGCAGGCGTTAATCTAAAAGTGAATAACGTACCTATTTTTGGTGGTGTAAGCAATAAGTCGAATCAATATGCTCAGCCGGGAGCTCCGACAATCTATCTTAACTCCACCTGCATGTTTGGGGGGATTGATATCAAATGAACAGCTTTCAACGAACCATTAAGTATATAGCCATTGGATTTGCTATTTTCTTAGCAGTCGTAATCATATCAGCCATTATTAATGTGGGGGTGATTATAGCTTCAGTTGTATCCGGTGGCTTGTCAATGAATAAGGAAAAATCTATTGATTTCTCGGAGGTTTTTACAGATGTAAGCAGCCTGGAGGTAAATAATTCGACCGGAAAGCTAACAATACTTGAGGGAGATTCCTTCAAGGTGGAGGCAGAAAATGTATCGAGAAACTTTGAGGCTAAGTTGACAAAGGAAGGAACCTTAAAAGTCCTAGACAATAGTCAAAATATTAAATTCCTATGGTTCCGTTTTAATGGAATTAATAATCCTAATTCACAAATAACTGTTTATCTGCCAAAGGATTTTATTGCTGAAGATATAATACTGGATTCAGGTGCCGGAAATGTCAATATTGATGGTGTACAAACGCAATATTTGATGTTATCAGCCGGTGCCGGTAATATCAATGGATCTAATATTGCTGCTGAGAAAGTTAAGGTAGATGGTGGTGTTGGTAATGTGAATTTAGAGAAGGTGAGCTTTGAGGATTCTGATTTTGATTGTGGAGTCGGTAACCTTACCGTTAACGGTACCCTTCTTGGTAAGAACAAATTTGATTGCGGCGTTGGAGATGTTACCTTAGAGCTGGCGGGAGATATGGATGATTATAATATTAAGGTAGACGCTGGGGTAGGAAATATTCGCTTAAACGGAGAGAAGATCTCCAGTGAATATGAAAATAACAATAACTCACCAAATTCGATTGATATCGACGGCGGAGTAGGAAATGTTACAATTGAGATCACACAATAGCAGATCAAGGATCCGTTCTAATAAGAAAATGTTATGAAAAATGTTGCAATCTTTGAATACAAATATTAAAATAAGAGAAAAGTAGTGGGGACGTTAATGGAATCGAACGTCCCCATTTCACTCATGCCCATCAAGAAGATGAAATGAGGTATTTTAAATATTAGGAGTAGCATTGCCGCTTAAACTGCGGTGGAACGGAGAAATTGATGAACAAGAAGAGTTTACTGGGGTTAATTCTATTTGCCGTAGTGGTTACAGCAGTCTTATTCATGAGTGCACATTATTTGTCATTACAAGACCATACCGATACAAAAGATTATACAAACGAAAGTAACGTAGATGTGCTTGATTCAGCGGAGGCATTGACAGAGATTGCAGATTCTGCTGATTCAGATGTGTCGCAAGAAGATTCTTTGGATATAACAAAGGATAGCTCTTCTGAAATAGCTTCCGAAAATTCAAACCAACCAAGTTCTGAGATAGCAACGGAAGAGGAAAACACCTTCAGTACAGCGATGAATCCTGTGGAAGCACCGGAATTAATCGTTGATAGTAGTTTGGTGGACTACCAATCCTATATTCCTGATATGAAATTAGACAGTCAACTGGAGGCAGCATTGGATATCGATAATCCAAGCTTATCCATTGATGCGGAGGCCGCTATTTTAATGGATGCAGAAACCTTAGAGGTATTGTACTATAAAAATGCAGTAAAAGCTAAGTTTCCTGCAAGTACCGCAAAATTATTAACCACACTGGTAGCGCTAAGCTGGTGTGAGTTGGAGGAGCAAGTGGCAGTGGGCGATGAGATAACCATGATCGCGTCAGACTCTACAAGAGCTTATTTGGAGGAAGGAGAAGTTCTTACCCTTCATAATTTATTAGAAGGATTGCTGTTACCCTCTGGAAACGATGCTGCATATACGATAGCAGCCTATGTTGGAAGAAAAGCCTTGGACAATCCTGAAGCAACCAAAGAGCAGGCAGTATCGGAATTTGTTCAGCTTATGAATGAAGAAGCAGCCAGTCTTGGGGTGAAGAACTCCTGCTTTAAGACACCCGACGGCTATGATGCGATTGGGCAATATACAACTGCCTATGATATGTGTTTAATTGGAGCAGCGGCAGCTAAAAATAGTACCATTACAGAAATTACACAGAAAAGTACAGGACGCAATCGTTTCATTAGTGGAGAGGATGTAACCTGGAAGAGTACGAATAAATTAATTACCCAGTACAGCGGTCAATTTTATTCAAATGCAATCGGTTTAAAGACGGGAACAAGCTCTTTAGCCGGCAGATGTTTAGTTGCTGCAGCAGAAGAAGGGGGGCGTAAGGTGGTTTGCGCTATCTTAGATTCAACTTCAGCAGGTAGATGGGAAGACGCAATCACGTTATTAAAATATGGACTTGAGTAAATATAGAACAAAAGGGGGACTTTGGCTTGGAGCAAGATAATCTAGAATATAAGGAGCCATCCAATGGGGGCTATGAGAAGCAGATTAACGAAGGGAACTATAATGATTTTCAAATGATTGGAATTGCACCTAAAAAGATAGTAAGCCGTGCGGGCTTTTCCCTATTCATTTTGTCTCTGGTAGTTCTGGGGGTGCAGACTCTTCTGGATGTCCTTGTAAGAAGTACAGCGCCTCAGATCGTAGATACGAATTGGTATGTATGGGCATTAACTGCAATCTCGATTGTGGGAATAGGGTTTCCGGTTTATCATGTGCTGATGCGTAAAATACCGGATTCTCCAAAGGGTGAGGTGGTAAAATTAAAGCCCTCAAGATTCCTAATGATATTCTTCATCAGCTATATGGCTATGTATTTTACAAACTTACTTAGTACTGTTTTAACCGTACTGATATCATTAATCAAAGGAGAGGAGTTAGTTAATCCAGTTGCAGATGCCATACTTGGAGGTAACTTCTTTATAACCTTATTATATGCAGCAGTCGTTGCTCCCATTATTGAGGAGTTAATATTTAGAAAGCTGCTGCTTGACAAGGTACGCCGTTTTGGTGAAAAACCGGCGATTCTAATTACAGGCGTTGCCTTTGGATTATTCCATATGAACCTGTCGCAATTCTTTTATGCATCGGTTCTGGGCTTTATCTTCGCCTATGTAGTATTAAAGACAAATACGATTAAGTATGCCATATTACTTCATATGATGATTAATTTTAGTTCATCCATAATGGCACCGGTGCTTACGAATGGGAAATTTATTTTTATAGGTCTAATCTTTTTATGGATAATTACTGCAATAACATTGGGAGTTGTTTTCTCAATCTTAAATTTCAAAAAGCTAAAGTTAGAAAAATATCAGCCGGTCATGAAGACAGCTTCTTTTTTCTTTAACCCGGGTATGATTCTCTATTTTTTGAGCTGCTTAGTTATGATCATTTATGTGACAGTAAGCTAAAGAGAAGGGAATTAGTAAAAAGTAGCTGTACGATCCAATCATAAGTTGGCATACAGCTACTTTTTGAGTTTTAATAAGTTTTTACTTGATTTTTCGGCTCGTTTATCGAAGTCTTACTGCTGTACCGGAAACAGTCACCATAAGCATTCCATTATCTGCTCCAAGAACCTCATAATCTATGTCGACACCGACAACCGCATCAGCGCCCATTTGATAGGCTCTCTGCTGCATCTCCTGTAAAGCCTGCTCTCTGGCGTTAATTAATTCTTCTTCATAGGTGCCGGAACGTCCGCCAAAAAAGTTGGATAAGCCAGCAGTAAAATCCTTAATAAAATTAACACCGGAGATTACCTCTCCAAATACTACACCAAGATAGTCTGAAATCTGTCTTCCCTCAACGGAAGGGGTAGTTGTAATTATCATATTTATCCTCCATAAGCTGTGTATGTGTTTCCTTCAATATAACGGTATCCAGAGGCAATGTCAACAGAGTTGACCTTTATTTAATACGGTTTTAATCAGGTTCTAATTATTTTTACAATGGGTCAAGAAATCGTTTATGCATGCCTAGAAAAAGATTGAAAAAGAGGCTAAATATAACAGATTGTCATAGAAAAATATTAGGAAATCGGCTACAATAAAAATATATAGTTTGAAACTATATTCTAAGAATTAATTAAAACACATATGGAAAGGAAATTAATATCAGTATGAAGAATTTTACTTTTTATAGTCCCACTTATTTTGCCTTTGGCAAGGATACAGAGAAAGAAGCAGGGCATTATGTGAAACGCTTTGGAGGAACAAAGGTACTGATCCACTATGGCGGAGGCTCTGTAGTTCGTTCCGGTTTATTGGATAAAGTAAAGACCTCTCTGGAGGAAGAAAAGATAGAATATGTTGAGCTTGGAGGAGTACTGCCTAATCCAAGAAGCGGTTTGGTTTATGAGGGAATTGATATCTGCAGAAAGGAAGGAATTGATTTCGTTCTTGCAGTTGGCGGAGGAAGTGCCATTGACTCTGCAAAGGCAATTGCAGCAGGTGCCGTGTACGAAGGAGACTTTTGGGATTATTACGAAGGTAAGCCTATTGAACAGGCACTCAAAGTAGGGACGATCTTAACAATTGCAGCAGCTGGAAGTGAAGGTTCTGGGGATTCTGTAATTACCTTAGAAAAAGGAATGTTAAAACGAGGCGCCAGCGGAGAAGCGATAAGACCTGTATTCTCAATTCTGAATCCGGAGCTGACACAGACCTTGCCTGCCTATCAGACGGCAGCAGGAGCAACTGATATTATGGCTCATGTATTTGAACGGTATTTTACAAATACAAAGGAAGTAGAGGTTACGGATCGTTTATGTGAAGCAATCCTGTTAACCATGGTGAAAGAGGTTCCAAGAGTAATTGAAGACCCTAATAACTATGAGGCCCGTGCAAATATTATGTGGGCGGGCATGGTAGCCCATAACAATCTGGTGGGAGTCGGACGAGAACAGGATTGGACAAGCCATGTGCTGGAGCATGAATTATCCGCACTGTATGATGTAGCACACGGAGCTGGACTTGCAGTAATCTTCCCGGCCTGGATGACATATGTATTAAAGCACGACATCAACCGCTTTGCTCAGATCGCAGTTAGAGTTTGGGGGATTGATATGAATTTTGCTAATCCGGAGGAAACTGCAAGAAAAGGAATTCAGCGCTTTAAGCAGTTCTTGACCTCCATCGGTATGCCCATCACTTTTGGTGAACTTGGAGCGAAAGAAGAGGATATTCCTGAAATGGTGAAAAAGCTTGGTGTTGGTGAACAATATGCCATCGGAAGCTTTATGAAGATATCAAGCTGGGAAGCAGAACAAATCTATCGATTAGCATTATAAAATTAAAGTGCTGTTTCAAAAGGAGTCCGAAAGGTTCTCCATATTGATGCAGCACTTTCTATTTTGGCAAAAAAGCAGCCACTTACCCACTTACCTGTCTATGCCCACCTAGTTGTTCAACATATACGCTGGTAGATAGGCCATTTGCCAAAGTAGGTCAATATTTAATAAATTGGGTTGCCTGGTAATTGGAACGGGTGTTAAACATTTGTTTAATCAGTTGGATAAAGGTGGCGTTTGTATTGTCTCGGTAAATGATTTCTCTTGCATGGGTTGGATTATCAGTGATAATACAGTCAACACCAAGGGACTTCATGCGCAGCAGCTCACTGGTGTTATTCACGGTCCAGGCATAGATTTCCTTACCGGCGGCATGTACATTGTCAACGACACTCTTATTAATATAGTTGGAACGAATACTAAAAAAATCAAGATATTCTGTACTATAGAAATTACCGTAGACAGCGGATAGAATATATCCGGTCTTAATGTTCTGGTTGATTTCTTTTATCTTAATTAATGAAGAATATTTAGAAGAGGATATCACGCATTGATCCTCAAAATTATATTTAACAATTAAGTCAACCAGCTGCTGCTCCACGTCTGTCTCTGCTCCGCTTATCTTTAGCTCTATATTTAATTTAATTCGCCCTTTGCAGTGTTCTAAGGTTTCCTCCAAGGTGGGGATTTTTGTGTTAAGAAAATCCTTACCGAACCAAGAGCCGACATCCAGCTCATTTAACTGGGTATAAGTCATATTACTGAGATATTGATTCACTCCGGAGGTACGCTTTAAGTTTGAATCATGCATCAGAACTAGAATATGATCCTTTGTCTGCCTGATATCGATTTCAGCATAGTCGGATTCGGCAATAATGGCTTGTTCCAATGCGGGTATGGTATTTTCCGGTGCAATGTGTGAGTTGCCTCGATGGGATGAAATTTGGGTTCCCTGAAAGGCATCACTAATGGCAAGAGAGCTATTATGAAGGGTTAGGTAGAAGTTTAATAGGCTTGCTAAAAATAAACAAATAAAGGTAGTGTTGAGTAGTATAAGCTGCCTCTTTGTTCTGGATTGGCGTGGTCGGGAGGGGATTTTTATCTCATCAAGTGTACCATGGCCGGCAATCTCCATATAATCATGGAATTGTGTGGTGCTTAAGTTTACATTATAGACAAAAGTAATCATGCTAAATAATAAGGTTGCATAAAGATTTATAACCGGATAAGTCGTAAGAAAAACAGCCACTGCTAACACCCTGGCAGAAAACAAATAGACGACGAAGGAGACCAGGAATAACAGTGTATAATAAAATAAAAGGTAAGCAATAAAAAGAATCAAATTACTTCTGAGGTAGGAAAATAAAATCTTTTTATAATTACCCTTTAGGGCAGACCTTACCTTCTGTAATCCATCGATAAAACGACAGCCTTCCTTGATGCAATAATTTAATGCAAAAACGCCGGGTATACAAAAGAAACTGATTAGAAGAAAACCAAGAATCAGAGTACCTTTATACAGCAGCGCCTGAGAATTACGCAGATGCCCAATATCAAATTGTATCATAACGCCTATGATTAACGGTAGACAGGTATAAATATAAAAAGGTAGAGTAAAGAATAAAAGCGCTATATTGCCCTTTCTCAAGTTGCGATACACATTTTTTAATCCAAAGGTCAGAATGTGATGTATCCTAGAAAGCTTTATCATGCCCTCTGTATTGCAGTAATAAGTTAACGAGGATACTTTTGTAAACAGAAAAAGTGCAAGCGTAATTAATAAAGTCAGAACAAAGACCCAGGCGGAAGGAGATTTTAAAAAGCTGGTAATATTCTGAGAGGTAATATAACTTTGTTTCGAGGTCATTAAAACTAGTTTGAAGGCTGCATTAAACAGAGGCATTATGAGCAGAATCAGTATTAGATTATAAAAGGTATCTATCAGAAACATTGGACTGCTTTGGAAACGTAATTTTCTTCGAAAATGGAGGATCGCGAGTTTCATAAAAATCCCCTCCTGTTTTAGTGTAGTGTAATACTATTATGCTATATTTGTCGTCTCAAAACAAGGGGATCCTGCTTATTGATAAAATATTTTCATTCATAGTAAGTGAAGCTGTATAAGAACGCCCATTATTTTATAGATGGTATTTACTTTGCCGTTGATTTGTTTTTAGATTATGTTAAAATGAGTATATGCCAGTATTTTCCGTTATGAGGATACAGGAAGAGCAAGGAAGGAGCATAAGTTAATTGACAGAATTTCTAGTAAAGCGATTTGTTAAGGATTATAAAAATGTAGAAAACCGCAAGGTGAGAACCAGCTATGGCATCTTATCAAGCATCGTCGGAATCTTCTGTAATGTAATATTATTTGCTGTTAAGATGACAATCGGGATAGTAATTAATAGTATATCAATTATGGCCGATGCCTTTAATAACCTATCCGATGCGGCATCTTCAATTATTAGCTTCATCGGCGTGAAGCTGGCAGAGAGACCGGCGGATCAGGAGCACCCTTTTGGACATGGAAGATTTGAATATATCTCGGCACTGGCAGTTGCCTTTCTGATATTACAGGTGGGTTTCACATTATTTAAAAGTGCTATCGATAAGGTGCTTCATCCGGAAGCAATTGAATTTAACCTGATCCTGATTATCTTTTTGTGTGTATCGGTGTTAATAAAGGTATGGCTGATGCTATTTAACCGTAAGCTGGGGAAGAGAATTAAATCAACGGTGATGATAGCAACATCTGCAGATTCAAGAAATGATGTTATTGTTACCTTGGCAACGATTATTTCAGCGATTATCTCCGGAGTTACCGGATTAAATATCGATGGATATATCGGTCTTTTAGTATCTATCTTCGTTATGCTGGCGGGCTTTAATATTGCGAAGGATACTTTGGAGCCCTTGCTAGGGGAAGCAATTGACCGTGATCAGTATGAAAAGGTCACAAAGATGGTGCAAAGCTATGAAGGAATTGTCGGTACCCATGATTTGATTATTCATAACTACGGACCCACCCACCGAATGGCAACCATCCATGCTGAGGTACCGAATAATATTAATTTTGAAACAGCTCATGAAACCATAGATCGAATTGAGCGAGATGTGCGAAAGCAGACGGATATCTTTCTGGTCATCCATATGGATCCTATTGAAGTGAATAATGAGATGGTAGATCGTAAGAAGAGTAACGTGCTGGAGGTTATCAGAGCCTTGGAGCCTAAGGCTACGATCCATGACTTTCGCCTGGTCAATGGTGAGCATCAGATTAACTTAATCTTTGATCTCGTAGTACCGTATTCTTATTCAAAGGATATGAAGCAAAAGCTTCTCTCCAGCATTGTAGATGAGTTGCGTAAGGAAGATTCCAGGCACCAGTGTATTATTACAATGGAGAATAGCTTTATTGCCGAAGAGTGAAAATGAGTCTTAGATAATATCCCGGGGCTGGGTCTGAAAAAGGAGAGTTAAGGTATTCTTTGAAGAATAATACTCAGCTAATGGGATTATAATATATGGTGCAATGAGTTGAAAAAGAGTATAAAATGGGCTAATTGAAAATATTTTTAAAAAAAATTGAAAAAAGATGAAAATTATGCTTGAAATGTACAAGTCTATTTGTTATAATATCATTCGTGGCTGACGTAAGCGGTTACGAGAACAAAATGAAATAGGGCTATCGCCAAACGGTAAGGCACTGGACTCTGACTCCAGCATCTCAAGGTTCGAATCCTTGTAGCCCTGTTAAAACCCTTGATTTTCAAGGGTTTTTTCTTTTATAAATATTGATACAACGATCAAAGGCACGATATCCTACCTAATATACCGGATGTCTAGTGTCTTTTTTAGTTTATAAATTTAGCAATAGGCTCCTTTTGAAGTAAAAGGTTATTATTTTCTGGATTTAATTAAGTATAATCAAGAACACGAATAAAAACGATACAAAATGTATCGAAACATAAAATTGGAATTGTTATTTTCTGTTAAGCTGGTTATACTATAGTTAACTAGGAGGGATTTCTCATGGATAATAAAATTGTTAGAATACAATATGCAGAAATAAATAACTTACAAAATGTAGAGCATGGTGCATTTAAAATGCCATGTGGTATAAAAAATGACATACTGGATCATTCTTCTGATATTCTTGGAATCTATGGACAAAACGGTTCTGGAAAAACAACATTTATGAATGCGCTGCTTATACTCAGTTCGCTCTTATCCGGAAAGAGAATTTCATCAGAGGTAAGCAATTACATTACAAAAGGGAAAGAACAATCCAGCTTTCGATTTGATTTTATCATTAAGGATGAGTCAGACGAATTTAATATATATAAGGTGATATATGAGTTTTCTATATCGAAGCGCTATAAGGATGAGTGGGATGAGCACAATGAAGATTTTATCCCAGTGTATGTATCATCAGAAAAGATAAAATATGCCAGCTTAGAGAACGGGGGATGGACTTCTTTGCGTACCTTGATAGAATACGACGCGAATGAGAAGAAAATCTTTAAACCTAATACAACCCTTCGGGAAATGACAATGGGTAAACCAGAGGTGATGAGTGAATTGATCGTTGCAAAGAAGATAGCAATTAAGCAATCAACCTCCTTTCTCTTTTTATCCGATACACAGAAGCAAATAATTAAGCATTGCAAGATGCCCATCTATAAGGAAATTATTTCAGCCTTATTCAACTATGGGCGGAATAATTTATACGTGATCAGTAATCGTAATTCGGGACTGATTGCAATGAATATAGCCTTGCCCTTCAGTTATAGAATTGATAAGAATGGGACGGCAACGACAGCAAATATGCTACTTAGACTGGATACATCAACCGTTGTTCCCACAGCAGTATATGATATTGTAAATAAAGTTATTAATGTGATGAATACTGTCTTAATGGAGATCATACCCGGATTAGAAGTGCAGGTTGTCAATATGGGAAAACAGACCATGAAGGATGGGGAGGAAGGGGTAAATATTGAATTAGTTTCGGTCAGGAATCATCGAAAAATTCCGTTACGATATGAATCCGAGGGAATTAAAAAGATTATTTCCATACTGCACATGCTGATTGCAATGTATAATAACCCTTCCATGACCTTGGCAATTGATGAGCTGGATGCAGGTGTCTATGAATATTTACTGGGTGAAATTCTGAAAGTCATTCACGACACAGGAAGAGGGCAGTTGATCTTTACCTCTCATAATTTACGTCCCTTAGAAACCTTGAATAAGAATTCCATTCTTTTTACAACAACCAATCCTATGAACCGTTACATGAGATTGGCTAATGTGAAAACGAATAATAATCTGCGAGATGTATATTTTCATGACATCATACTGGGAGGACAGAGAGAAAATATCTATGAGCCAACAAATAGCTATTCGATCAGTCATTCCTTTAGAATTGCAGGTGACGTAGATGGCGAGTAGAAAAATAATACTTTTTATCGTTGAAGGAATTACAGAACAGACCTGTCTGGCTTATACACTAAGTAAACTATTAAATGACAACCAGGTGGAATTTGCAGTTTTAAGCGGAGATATTACAACCAGAAAAGGTGTTACCTTATCGAACGCAGCTGCTAAAATAGGGGATATCGTAAGAGGCTATGCATCAAGAACCTTTCGGGCGAGTGATTTCCTGGAAGTAGTACATCTGGTAGATATGGATGGAGCTTATATTTCGGATGATCATGTTAGTTTAAAAAGAGCAGATACGCCGAGTGACCCATCAAAACCACAGAGACCTTATTATTCAAAGGACCATATATATTCCAACAATGTAGAAGCGATTATTACCCGAAATCATCAAAAAGCTGAAATTCTTGATAAACTGATCGACATAAATCGGGTATGGAAAACGATCCCATATAGTGTGTATTACTTCTCCTGCAACCTGGATCATATTATGCATAATAATAGCAATCTTGTAGAACGGGATAAATACAAGTATGCCCATTCCTTTGATAAAACCTATGGTAATAATCCACAGGCGTTTCTAAAATTTCTCCTGCATACGGATTTTGCGGTTCAGGGCAAATATGATGAAACCTGGGAGTTTATTAAGGCGGATCATAATTCATTAAACAGATATACAAATTTTCATCTCTATTTTTCTAATCCTAAGAACCAACGAGATACAGATCATAATAAATTCTAAGATATGAAAGTAAGAGTAATAGAAAGTTCTATCTTTTTTGACTCTTATATTATATATTAGATATAGTTAGTAATTAGGTTTACAATTAATAAGTATTAAGGGTTGAAATGCTAGCTTGAGTTGACCCTGCTTATTTCAGCTTATTCTTTTATGAATAGGGAATCAAACATAGAAAGGTGTAGGTGAAAGAATGAAGGTTTTATTAATCAACGGAAGTCCCAAAGCGAAGGGATGTACTTATACGGCACTATGTGAAATAGCCGGAGAATTAGAAAAAGAAAATATCGAGACAGAAATCTTTCAACTTGGAAAGGATCCGATTCGGGGATGTACCGCTTGCGGAGGATGTTATACTTCCGGCAGATGTATCTTTAATGATGATGTCGTTAATGTTGGAATTGAAAAAGTGAAAGAGTTTGATGGTATTATTGTTGGCTCTCCCGTTCATTATGCGGCTGCTTCAGGTGCTGTGACCTCATTTTTAGACAGACTTTTCTACGCAGGTGGCAGATCACTTGCTTATAAACCGGGTGCAGCCATCGTTAGCTGTCGTCGTGGCGGTGCAACATCTGCCTTTGAGCAGTTGAATAAATACTTTACAATCTCTAATATGCCACTGGTATCTTCCCAGTATTGGAATATGGTGCATGGGAATACGCCTGATGAGGTTAGGCAGGATCTAGAAGGAATGCAGGTTATGAGAGTGCTTGGAAGAAATATGGCCTGGCTTCTAAAATCAATCCAGGCTGGTAAAGAGGCGGGAATCGAGCTGCCGGAGCAGGAAGAAAGAGCAAGAACGAACTTTATTAGGTAGTTGATTACAATGCGGTAGGATTTAACATAAGCCGATGTTTGTTACAGATATTTCGCTGACATTGAACGAAGGTACTGTTTTTTATATGTATGGATTCTATGTCAGCGAATTCACAAGTTATAACCTATTGATGTTTTTACTTTGTTGTGGCTCCAAATTTATTGTTGTAGCTCTCTAATTCATTATAATCTGCTAGAATTTGGTGGTTCTGATCTGTAATTGTGTTTTTTGCATAATAAGCTTGTCTGCAGAGTGCAATGATATCGATCTTTCTGCGATCTGCCAGACAGGAACCAAAGGTTAATTTAACCATGGAACCAGGATGGAACTGATTTGCTTCTTCTGTGAGGCTGATTGCTAAAAGTGCTACGTCGACGGCTTTACAATCTTTCATTAGAATGGCGAAGGTATTCGAATTAATTTGACAGAATAGATTCGGTTCTGGGACATAATTTTTTAGCATGCTGCCGATATAGCTAATTAAATCTCTAAAAGCTGACAAGCTGCAAGATTCGCTGGCTCCGCCCAGGAGAGTGACATCAAAGATAAGCATGGTATAAGAATGTTTTTGCGTATTGCTATTTAACAATTCTTCGGCAGAATCAGTAAATCGATGCATTTCTTTTAAAATTATTTCTTCAGAAGTATTAAAATCTGGCTGTTTCTTTGTACCAAAATGCCCCATCTCGTTACAAGCCTCACTTTCTTATCTTTCAGTTAATGGATCTATATTATTACTACGGGTAGTAATTGAAAGCTCCTGTTGATAAATAGCATTTTAATACTTTTTATGGGAGATGTACAGATGAGATGTCGAAAATAGGTCTAAATTACCTTAGGCTAGAATAATCTAAACAAAGGAGGTCGTTGTTATAAAACTATTACATACGGCTGATTTACATATTGGCAAACGAGTCAATGAATTTTCCATGATCGAAGACCAGGAATATATTCTGCAACAGTTCTTAAGCATAGTAGATGAGCAGAAGCCGGATGGTATCCTGATTGCAGGTGATATCTATGACAAAAGTATACCAACAGAGGAGGGAGTCGCGTTATTTGATCGATTTTTAACTCAATTACATAGTAAGCAGCTTGATATCTTTATGGTGAGTGGAAACCACGATTCCAGTGAGCGAATTAATTATGGCGGAAAGATCATGGGACAGAATGGTATTCATATTGTGGGTACCTTTCAGGGGGAGTTAGAAAAGGTAACATTGCAGGATGAGTTGGGAGAGGTGAATATTTATCTCCTCCCCTTTGTTAAGCCTGCTATGGTGAACCGCTATTTCCCGGGCGTTAATACTTATCAGGAAGCAGTGGCAGCAATAATGGAGCATAGTGAGATAGATGAGCATAGTAGAAATGTTCTGGTGGCACATCAATTCATCACGAGTGGTGAGACGGAGCCGGAACGCTGTGATTCAGAGCAGATATCGGTAGGAGGTTTGGACAATGTAGATACGGCGGTTTTTGAAGCTTTTGACTATGTTGCTCTGGGTCACCTCCATGGGGCACAAAGGATAGGAAGGGACACGATCCGTTATTCAGGCTCTCCGCTTAAGTATTCCTTTTCGGAAGCAAATCATACGAAAAGTGTTACTATGGTCACGCTGATGGAGAAGGGACAGTTAGAGATAACCAAGCTTCCCTTAATTCCCATAAGGGATATGAGGCAGATTAAGGGGCCGATTGCCGCTCTGACCGATCATAAATTCTATTGCCAGGCAAATACCCAGGACTACATCCATGCAATTCTAACAGATGAGGAAGAGATCTACGATGCAATCGGAAAACTCAGAAGTGTCTATCCAAATATTATGCGATTGGATTTTGAAAATAGTAAGTCGGTCTATCAGGAAAATCTGAAGCTGGCAGCAGAGATGGTGGAGCAAAAATCACCTCTGGAGTTATTCGAGGAGTTCTTTATGAATCAGAATAATAATCCTTTATCAGAGCTGCAAAGAGAGGTTATGCTGAAACTTTTAAATGATTCGGAGGGAAGAGTATGAAGCCAAGAAAGCTTGTTCTAAATGCCTTTGGACCTTTTTGTAAGAAGGTAGAAATACCCTTTGATGAATTTGGTGAGAGTGGATTGTTTTTGCTGACCGGGGATACGGGAGCTGGCAAGACAACTATTTTTGATGCCATATCCTATGCGTTATTCGGAAATGCCAGTGGTGAGAATCGTACACCCGATTGTTTTCGCAGTGATTATGCCGAAGGTGAAGATAAGACCTTTGTAGAATTGACCTTCCTGCATAAGGCGAAAAGCTACCAGGTGACAAGAAATCCTGCCTATGAACGTAGCAAATTAAAGAGCACTGGAACAACCATGGAAAAAGCAGATGCAACGCTGATTATGCCGGACGGCTCTATCATTGCCGGAAGCTCCAAGGTGACAACGGCAATCATTGATTTACTTGGGATTGATTGGAGACAATATAAGCAGATAGCAATGATAGCGCAAGGAGAATTTCTTCAGCTTTTGACAGCAGATAGCAATGAGCGAGGTACAATCTTTCGAAAGGTTTTTGGAACACAGATATTTGAAGAAATACAAAAGAAATTGAAGTTCATGTCAAATAATCTAAAATATCGCTGTGAAGACCTGGACAAGAGTATCCTTCAATTTTTAAAAGGCATTAACTGTGATAATGAGGATACTTCATCGTCCGTGATTAATGAGTGGAAGTCCAAACCGGACATCAATCAGGTGGATAACATTTTGGAAATGCTGACGAACCTGATTGAAAAGGACGTACTTTTATTTGAACAAGAACAGGGAGTAAATCATACTATTTCCGAAGAAATCAAGAAAAAGGCGGCAGAATACACATCAGCACAGAAGATAAATCAGGCATTTCTGGAGCTTGAGCAGGCCAAAGAGCAGCATCAGGTGTTGTTATCTCATGAAACAGAGATGAAGCGAATAGAGAATTTAATTCAGGAGGGCAGGAAAGCTTTCTATACAGTACGACCGGCAGAAGAGTCCTATCAGCGCATCCGGTTAGAGCTTCAGAAGCTGAAAGCTGCAATTGAACTGCAGCAACAAGAAGAAGAGAAAATAACGAAAGAACTATCCGAACTCAAGGTAATATGGGAAGAAAAAGAAGCCACTTGTCCGGAAATTAATGAACTTAATATCAGAATTAAGCGTCAGGAAGATGACAGAATAAAATATGATGCAGTTGAAGAGTTGAAAGCAAAATATAAAAAAGCATTTGTTTCAAAAGAGCAGTTAGAACAGGAACTTAAGAATCTCGAAGAGCAAAATAAAATACTAGCCGCTAAACGGGAGGAGAAGACGAGGGAACAGGATTCTTACTGTAACGTTGATCGTGATCTGGTGGATTACAGTAATCAGTTGGAGCAAAAGCGTAAGTCAATAGCAAAATATAAAGATATCCTAGCTCAGAATGGGAAATTGATATCAGAGAAAGCTCTGTTGGAACAACTGCAAATAGAATTTACACAGGTGCAGCTGCAATACAACAGCCAGAACGAGCAGTATCTTAAGCTGGAGCATCAGTTCTTGCGTGAACAGGCAGGGATCATAGCAGGGAATCTGGTAGAGGGACAACCCTGTCCGGTCTGCGGATCAAAGGAACACCCTCAGAAGGCGCTGCTTACGAATGAAGCACCCAGTGAGGAACAGTTAAAACAAGCAGGTACCAAGCGGGAAGAACTGCAGAATAAGATGGCGGAGGCTAGCAGTAATTGCAGAAATCAAATAACTAAAATCCAGCTGTTTCAAAGCCAGCTTAAAAAGGAAATAGCAGAGGCGCTAGAAGAGTTTAAGATTGAAGAGTTAAAAATAGAAGAGTTTAAGGCAGATAAGCTAATAATAACAGAGCTAAAAATAACTGGGCTTCAAATGGAGGAGCTTGATTCTTTTGATAATATTCCTGTTCAGGTCAAGCAAAGACTGGAGGAAGAGGAAAGAGCTGCAAATGAGCTTCAGAAAAAAGTTCATAATTTACAGGAGAAGCTTCAGCAAAAAGAGCAATGCGCCATCAGGCTGCAGAAGATCTCTGAGGAGTTAGAGCAAAAAGAGAAATTGTATCAAGAAAAAATAGAGGGTAAAGGCGTTGTCGTAAATCAGCTTAGTATGTTGGAAGGTCAGCTGACAACACTACGAGGAGATTTGTTATATTCCACAAAGGATGAAGCAGAGCAGGCTTTAATAACTGACCACAGGAAATACACTGAATTACAGGAGGCGTTACATCAGGCGGAGGTTAACTTCCGCACTGGTGAAACGAGACTTGGAAAATTAAAAGCAGTCCTTGCCGATAATGAGATGAAACAGGGGGAGAAGGAAAAGGAAGAGAAAGAGGAAAAGGAAAAATGGAAAGCGAAGCTAGAAGCTTGTGGATTTGCTGATTATGAACAATATAAAGCTAGCTTAATGACAGAGGAAGAGCTGGAGGAAAATCAGCATAGACTTGATGCCTATCACAAGAGTCGCAGTACAGTAGAGCAGAATTTAAAACGCCTCACACAGGAGACTTTGGGGAAAGAAAAGCTGGAGTTGACCGCTCTTTCCAAGGAGCAGGAAGAGCTAGATTTGCAAAAGCAGGAAAGTGAGGTCAGACTGCAAAATATTTATAGCCGGCGTAAGGTGAATGAAGAAATCTTAAAGAATACTTGTGGAACCTATCAGGAACAGGAGAGTCTTAGAAAAGAATTTCTTCTGGTGAATGAATTATCTAAGACGGCGAATGGAGAGCTTGCAGGAAAGGCAAAGATTGCTTTTGAGCAGTATGTGCAGGCATTTTACTTTAATAGCATTATTAATGAAGCAAACAAGCGTCTTTACAAGATGTCGAACAGTCAGTTTGCACTAATGCGAAAGGAAGATCCAACAAACTTAAGAAGCTCCGCCGGGCTAGATCTGGAGGTTATGGATTATTATACAGGAAAAGCGAGATCCATAAAATCTCTATCAGGTGGGGAATCCTTTAAAGCGGCTCTGTCACTCGCCTTAGGTTTATCGGATGTTATTCAGAATTTTGCAGGAGGCATTCAGGTGGATGCTATGTTCATTGATGAGGGCTTTGGTTCCCTAGATAGTAATTCGCTGGAGCAGGCTATCGAAACGCTGAATACACTGACCATGGGTAATCGGTACGTAGGTATCATTTCACATGTGAGTGAGTTGAAGGAGCGTATTGAAAAGAAAATAGTGATAACAAAGAAGCTAGATGGAAGTAATTTGACTCTGATAAAATAGAACCAATCTTCTTATCGCTACATCTTTTGATTGGCTAATAATAGCCTAAAACTGTAGATGAAATAATGCAAGGTACCTTGACAATTCCGAGGAGAGGAGATATTATTATTTCAAGACACTTTTGGCAAATACAGATAATAATAGGGTTATCCTTAGCACAAATCGAAAGGAGTGGTTCTTGTGGGTAATAATGTGAAAGAAAGATGTGATTTGTGTAAAAGGCATTGTCCGGTAGACGACCTGCATTGTAAAAAGGGACGAGCTTATTTTAAATCTACAGAAAATAAATATGAGATAGAGTTAATAGCTTCCAAGGAGGTAACTATGGGTAAACATCAAAAAGAGCAGCATAAAGAATATAAAGAATATAAAGAACATAAAGAACATAAAGAACATCAGGGCAGGCATAGAGGACATGGGTTCGTAGAGTTGGAGGCTTGTCAGGAAAATGAATTACTTGCTTTGATCAGTAAGGCGGGACATTTCATGCATCACAAACGTGGGGGCAAGCGAGGGCAGGAAAAGATTTTGAGAATCCTCAAAGACAATGAAGAATTAAGCCAAAAAGATGTTCAGAAGCAGTTGGAAATCAAATCAGGATCTATGAGCGAGATTGTAATCAAAATGGAAAGCAAAGGTTATCTGGATAGAATTAAAGATAATGCTGATAAGAGAATGACAAAATTAAGATTGACTGAACTTGGGCGGGAAAAGCTAAATGAGATTAGTCAAAGATCTGAATTGGGTGAGGCTCAGCTATTGCAAGCTCTTAGTGAAGAAGAACAGGAAAGTCTCAAGGCATTATTATCAAAATTAGTAACCAGTTGGGAAGAAATCTTTGTAACAGCAAAAGAATTAAAATGCGGCAATGATCATTGCGAGGATGGGAAATCTGGACATGGAAGGCACGGACATGGAAATCGCAAACATGGAAAGCATGAGCATCATGATCATAATTAGGATAAAAGTATAAGACAGAGCCTATTCACTTAAGTGAGTGGGCTCTGATTCTTTTGTTCTAAAATGTTTTTAGTGAAACAGCATTATGCAATTGAAATTTATCTTATAGGTAATAAGGTTGAAAATTAAGTTATTTTGTTGAAAATATGCAAAAAATATTATATAATAAGAAATAGACTATCATAAATGTCAATGATTGTGCTCGGAGATAAAGCTGATATACCATAATAGTGTTAATAGATATTATTTTAATTCACGTTGTGAAAATACAACGTAGAATGTTGTTAACCATGTGGGAAGAATTGTATTTTTAACTCTGAGAGGATGTAAATATTTGTTCAAATTGATGTAATAAAATCATGGCTGGGGTAATATGCACAAAAATATTTAGTAAATTTCGTAAAATAATAAGTTAGATTTCCAAGTGAAATATGTAAATAAATTACAAAAATATATTGATTTTTTTATGTATTTCCTATAAAATATGAATCGTTATTGACGTTTATTAATTTCGAGGCGGTCATTAATACTACTACATGAATCGAGAGAGGCTTTACAAAGGGGAAGAGGGGTTCTTTTTAGAACCAGTAAGAAACAAGGAGGATGAACAATGAAGAAAACAGGCAATGGTCTAGTTAAATTGCGAAAAACTGTTCAGGGTATGGAGAACAAAAAAGCAATTAAGAAAGGAAAGCAGTGGTTACATAAGTTGATGGATAATAAACTATTCAGGACGATTCGTGTTCGCCTGATAGCCGCATTTATGGTACCAGTCGTATTTATTATAATACTAGGTGTGGTATCGTTTCAGCAAGCTTCCGGCGGTATTACTTCCAGCTATGAAAAGTCAACTAGTCAAGCCTTAGATATGGCGGGAGATTATTTAAGCTTTGGCTTTGATTCCATTAAAGCAACAGGCAATCAGTATAGTAATGATGCCTCACTAAAGAAATTTTTCGTAGGGTTCTACGACAATGATGTTATTGAGAAGAGTTCCATGTTAACAGATATTAGTAACCAATTTACAGCGAAGAAAATGACAGATAAATTTATTGGAGACTTATTTGTTTTATCTGATCGGTATACTCCAGTTTCTACACTTTCCACCACTAATCCGGATTCCTATGCGGGATTTTTAGAAACAGACTTTGGAAAGAGTGTCAAAGAAAATAAGATGAAGGTCACATGGATCGGCAGCGATGCTTATTTGGATGAGCATTTATCCGTAAACTCAGATGAATATGCTATGAGAATGGTTCGTATGATTCCAGGAACAAATGCGATTCTTATTATTGATGTGAAGATGGATGCAGTAAAAGAGGTATTAAATAACCTTGAGTTTGATGGTCTTTTGTGCATGGTAACTCCCGATGGGAAGGAAATTATGCCGACAAATACCACAGATGGCGATAAGGTAACACAAGCAGCGTCAGATTCCGATAACGAGGCTGAGCCGGTATTTACAGATGAGGAGTTTTACAAGAAAGCAATTGCTTCTGAGGAGATGAAAAAATCCGAGTTAGTAGAATACAAGGGTCAGGATTATATGTTTATGTATTCCAAAATAGGGGATAGCGGAGCTATCATCTGTGGATTAGTGCCAAGAGCTACTATCGTGAGTCAGGCAGACAGCATCAAGGCTACAACCATAGTCGTAGTTTTAATTTCTATCATAGTAGCAGCAGGCACAGCAATTTCAATTTCTGCAGGAATTGCTAAGGTCATCAAGAGCATCATCGCAAATCTAAAAATTGCGGCAAAGGGTGATTTAACTGTTGACTTTAATACCAAGCGTACGGATGAATTCAAGATACTGGTGGAAGAGATTCAAAATACCTTCTCCAATATGAAAAATTTAATTCAGCAGGTGAAGCAGCTAAGTACGGAAGTGTCCTTGTCTTCTGAGAATGTGACCGGAACTTCAAAGAATTTCTTAAAATCAACAGAGGAAATCTCAGTTGCAATGAACGAAATTGAATCAGGTGTAATGCAGCAGGCAAAGGATGCAGAAGAATGCTTAAGTCAGATGGATAATTTGTCAAAGAAGATAGTACTGGTTAGTGATAATACTAAGGAAATCAGTCAAATTGCCGAGAGTACAAAGAGAAATGTACAGCAGGGTACCATTACTACGGATGATTTGAACAAGCAAACCATTGAGACAACAAGAATTTGTGCAGATATTATTGAGGAAATCCAGAGTCTGGAGAAAAAGTCTACATCAATTAATAAGATTATTAATGTAATTAATGAGATAGCGAACCAAACGAATCTATTATCCTTAAATGCATCCATCGAAGCAGCCAGAGCCGGTGAGGCGGGCAAGGGCTTTGCCGTAGTAGCCAGTGAGATCAGAGCTTTAGCTGACCAATCGAAGGATTCAGTTAACAATATTAAGGCTATCATTGAGGGAATTCAAAAGGATACGGAAAGCGCGGTAACAACCGCAAGACAAGCAGAAACGGTAATGCGTTTGCAGGAAAGTGCGGTAAAGAATACAACTGAATCCTACAAAACAATTAATGAAAGCGTAGAGGATCTAGTTGTATACTTAAAACAAATTTCTGAAAATGTGGACAACATCGAAGAGGCAAGGGTTAGTACCTTGGGTGCAATTGAGAGTATCTCTGCTGTATTGGAAGAGATTGCAGCATCCTCAAATACGGTGAATCAGACAGCAACTGATCAGCTGACCTCTGTTGAGATCCTGAATAAATCAGCAGACAATCTTAACAATCATTCAAGTGTGCTTGTAGATGCGGTTGAGAAGTTTAAGGTGTGATAAAGAAATTGTAAATTAGTATAAATAGTGATAAGAGCGGTGCGAAACTTTCAATGAGTTAATCAATAAAAGTTTCAAACCGCTCTTATCATTTGTGTGAATTGGATCAGTCTGGAATTATTATTTTTTTAATATGTATTCATAAGAATAACATACAAGCAAGAAGCTCTTCAAGGGAGACTGTTTTCCCGGTATTGGATGGGTGTCATATGATAATATTTTCGGAAAACCCGATAGAAGTGACTAATGTCCGTGTATCCGATCAGTTCAATGATATCTTGAATGGTTAAATCCGGATTTGTTAAAAGGTTAGCAGCTTTTTGAATTCTAGTTCTTTGTAATATTTCCAAAAAAGTATCACCGGTATATTCCTTAAGAAGCCGGGTGATATGACGTTCACTATAATTAAACTTCGTTGAAAGCTCAGGCATGGATACGGTTTTATAATTATTTTGTATATAATTTAATATGGATATGATTTTCTTGTCAGGCTCTTTTCCCTCCGGATGAGGGGTAATAGCAGCCTTTTCATGATTTCTTAATAGGGTTATAAAGAACATGTTCAGAATGGAATTAAGCATCCGTTCTTTATAGCTTCGGGTTCCAAAGTACTCTTCTAGCACCATAATAATATAACCCTTCAACTCTTCGTCACCCAAAGTATGAAATAGAATATAAGATTCCTCAATATCCGTTCCATATAGGGTTTTGGAAAAAAAGCTTGCAAGGATGTCCTTTTCAGCCAAGGTTCCAAAAAAAGCTTTATCAAAGGTACTGCTGCGGAGCAGGAGATTAAAACCTACGAAATCATCCTGATAGGCACGAAGGGAATGCAGTGTCTTTGGAGCGATGATACAAATGTCACCTTCCTTCATCTCCAGCGTATGGGAGGAGATATAATTGGTACAGCTTCCATGCAGGACACAAAGTATTTCAAAGAAGTCATGGGAATGAAAATTGGCAGGAGAGTAGCGGCTATGTTTAATAATGGATACGTCACTGCCGGCGGGGATGTAGGCTTCCTCGGTATAAGTATCCAGTTGATCTAGAGAAGGAGGAGCGCCTACATTTTTATAGATATGCCCATATTCCTTTGCGGAGCTTTCAGTAAGAAATAATGGTAACTTATGATCGGCATGGGGGTTCATTAATTGTAAATAGAATATTTTCATCATTTCTTCTATTAGAGATAACTGCAGTTCTTTCTCTATATCAAATTTACTCACGACGGTATCCTATGCAATTGAAACCTCAGGGGATTCGCCTACATTTCCTTTCCATTAATGAATCAAATAATAAATACTGACGACTGCTTAAGCCAAAGCATGACATGGTAATCATGCTCCTGTTATAATGTGTAAATATTCTACTATACTAACATTCCTCAGGAGAAAAAGCAATTTGGAAAAGGAATGTCTGAAAAAGCAAATTTCATATGGCTGATTCGTACATAGTTTTCACCTTCCCTTCTATGTAAAATAGAGTTATACATTATAAAATTGAACAAGAATTCACGAAAACATAATGTGGAGTTAATATTTTTTAGAAGAAGGAAAAAGGAAAGGTAATGGAGGGAATAGTATGGAAATAATTCAAATGAAAACGAATCATGTCGTTAATCCCCTAGGATTTATGATAACGAAACCGGTACTTTCTTATAAGGTAATCGATGCGAAAGGGAAAAAACAAATATCGGCAAGGGTTATAGTATCCCTTGATCCTGATATGTCACAACCGGTCTATGATAGCGGAGAATCCAAGGAGATCGATAGTATTTCCTATACCGTGCCAATGGAATTGGAACCATGTACTAGATATTACTGGACGGTAACCGTAACCACGGATGAGGGGGAAACCACGAAAAGTCAGGTGGCCTGGTTTGAAACCGGTAAGGGGCAGGAGGAGTGGAGTGGTAAATGGATTAGCTCTGATTTAAATGTAGGAACTCATCCTTACTTCTTTAAATGCTTTGAACTAAAAGGAAAGGTGAAGAAAGCCCGACTCTATATCTCAGGGCTAGGTCTATACGAGGCATATATTAATGGGAAGAAAATATCCGAGGAATGCCTGACGCCTTATTACAATAATTATGATGCCTGGATTCAGTATCAGACCTATGATATAACAGATCTGCTGACAGAGGATACGATACAGCTTGATGTACTTCTTGGTAACGGTTGGTATAAGGGACGTTTTGGACTGAATAATCCAACTGATGCAGATAAAGGGTTATATGGTGATACCTTTACATTAATCAGTGAGTTAAAAATAGAATATGTGGATGGCAAAACTGAGCTCATCATATCCGATGAAAGCTGGCAGGCCAGAAAGAGTAAGATTACAGCCAGCACAATTTATGATGGCGAGGTTTATGATGAAACCTTGGAAGATTCAACAGTACATCCTATAAAGCTATATGAGAAGCGAATGGCTAGACTTACAGAACGTCTCAGCCTTCCCATCAAGGTAAAGGAGACGATAAAGCCTGTCAATTTAATCACATCTCCAAAGGGAGAAACCATTCTTGATCTGGGACAGAATCATAGTGGGTGGTTTAGCCTGAGGGTACAGGAACCGAGGGGTAATCAGGTCAAGCTGTATTTTGGTGAGGAGCTTCAGGAGGGGTGTTTTTATAACACGAATTTAAGAACAGCAAAGGCGGAGTATACATATATATCTGATGGAACTCAGCAAATCGTCAGACCTCACTTCACCTTCTATGGTTATCGATATGTTAAGCTGGAGGGCTTCACTAATTTTTCGATAGAGGATTACACGGGCTTAGTTCTCTATTCTGATCTGGAGGAGGCAGGAAGCTTTGAAACGGATCACCCCTTGGTGAATCGGTTGATACTCAATGCAAAGTGGGGTCAGAAGAGCAATTTTCTGGATGTTCCAACGGATTGCCCTCAAAGAGATGAGCGTCTGGGATGGACTGGGGATGCCCAGGTATTTGCGCCAACTGCTTGCTTTCAGATGGATAGCTATGCCTTCTATAAGAAATATCTTTATGATATGTATGAAGAGCAGAAGTTAAGAGCTGGTGCCGTACCTGATGTTATTCCTGCCTGCGGGCAGCAGGGAACCAGTGCGGTATGGGGAGATGCAGCAACCATAATTCCATGGGTGGTGTATCAATTCTATGGTGACAAAACAATCTTAGAAGAGCAATATGACAGCATGAAGGCATGGGTAGACTATATAAGAAAAACGAACGGTGAAGAGTGGCAGTGGAGAAAGAAATTCCACTATGGTGACTGGCTGGCACTTGATTCGAAGGATCCGGATTCACCTATTGGAGCCACGGATACCGGATATATTGCAACACTGTATTACTATTACTCAACCCTGCTGGTATCAAAGGCAGGTGAAATCCTAGGCAAAGCAGAGGATGAAAAACTATATGAGGAGAGAGCAAAGAATTTATTACTGGAGCTGAAGCAGGAATATTTCTCAGCAACAGGAAGACCCTGCATTACGACTCAAACCGGATATGTGACCGCACTCAACTTTGACATTGCCATGGATAAGCGACGGATCGTAGAGGATCTCCTTAAGGATTTTAAAATAAATGGATTTAAATTAGAAACAGGCTTTGTTGGAACGCCTTTACTATGCAATGTGCTTTCTGAGAATGGAATGAATGAGATCGCCTATACCCTATTAGTGAACGAGGATTACCCAGGGTGGTTATATGCGGTAAAGCTTGGCGCAACCACCATCTGGGAGCGATGGAATTCTCTCGACCAAAATGGGAACTTCAGCTCAACAGGGATGAACTCTCTGAATCACTATTCCTACGGCTCTATTGTAGAATGGATGTACCGGCATGTGGCAGGTATTAATCCAATTCTGTCAAAGCCGGGCTTCCGGGAGGTAAAGCTGGTACCAAAGCCGGATTATAGGTTAAAGAAAGCGGAAGCTGCCTTTGATTCCCCTATTGGTGTATATAAGAGCAAGTGGGAAATAACACCAAGCTTTGGATTAAGCCTGGATATTACCGTGCCCTTTGGTGGCACAGCATATCTGACCTTACCTTATGCACCAGAGGATATCTATGAACAGAAGGATAACTCCATGTTTAATAAGCTTGAAAAGTCGGGAGACGGTTATCAGTGTATTCTGGAAAGTGGAACTTATCATATCGAATACGCTACGACAAAACTTATGAGAAAAGTTTACTCCTTACAATTAAGTATTGGTGAATTACTGGCCTATGATGCGACGAAGGCGGTGCTGCTGGAGGTTAATCCGATGTTTACTAAGTTACCGAAGGATATGTACAAGGCAAGCTTGTATGATCTTCTAAAATATATGCCGAAGCCGATTCCGAAGGAGTTGTTAGAGGAGATTGATTTGAAATTGAAAACCATCGTATAAGCATGGAAAGTTCTTGGTGAAAAAGTCAAGGCGCAGACAGAAACTGATATAGATAGTTCTAAGGGATGAATATATAAAAATAATTTAAGTAACTTGATTTTGGGCGTGGTTTTGTCTGGAAGATATGAGTTAGGGCGCTGTCAGCGCCCTGCTTTTATTGTTATAATTTTGATAGTAAGAGAAGAGCCCGGTTGTGGCAGTAGGAAGATAAATCTTTAAAAAGCGAAATGTTTTCTAAAGTACTTTATAAAAATCGGACTGCGACTCAAAGTTAGCAGTGCCAAGAAAGGTATGGTTTGTAATGGCAAATTGGATTTGGTATCCGGGAGATTTTGAAATTTATCATGGTATGAAACAGAACTTTGATAGAGAAGAGAGAGGTTTTTTCTGGCCTGCATATTGGAAGATTGCGGAGTTCAGACATAGCATAAAGTTTTCAAACAAATATAATTTGAAGGAAGATACGCAATTTATTGCAAGTGCAAAAGGACTAGGACATGTAAATGTAAAGTGGGAGCCACCCTTGGGACCGGATGGGACAAGACCGCCTTATCCTAAGTGGATTGAAAAGAAATATCGATTTGGAGAAATCATTACCTGTCCTGCCAAGGAGGTTACCATCGATATTATTGTAGCGAATATGGAGGGCTTACCCTGTGTATTTATCGAGGGAGAAGTTATTAAATCAGATTGTTCCTGGATTGTTAATGACTATTCTCATGATATGATTCCCGTGGGCTATAATAAGGATTTCACAAGACCGGAACAAGATCCGATGGAATTTAAATATACATCCGTGATATGTGAGCCGGTGGCAAGGGAAGTTGTTGATGGCGGTATTTTATTTGATTTTGGAAAAGAGATTACGGCGGAAACCATCCTTCGCTATCCAAAAGAGCTGCAAGAGCTTACGCTTTGCTATGGTGAATCCAGGGCAGAAGCGTTGGATGTGGAGCTATGTTATTTAAAGCAGCATTTGATGACAGAAGGGAACGACGAACTCTTTGGAGCCTTTGAATCAGATAAAGTCTATCGTACGAAATTAAGAGCATTTCGTTATATCTTCATCCCGGAGGGCGATGTAGCAAGAGAGATTGAGCTGCTGGCAGAATATAAATATGTTGATTTTCCACATAGAAGTAAGTTTACTTGCTCTGATGAAAGGGTTAACAGGATTTGGGAGGTATCAGAGGAAACCTTCCGCTTGTCAAGCGGCATTTTCTTTATTGATGGGATTAAGAGAGACCGTTGGATCTGGTCGGGTGATGCCTACCAGAGCTACTTTATTAATCAATATTTATTCTACGATGCCGATATCTGCAAGCGAACCATTCTTGCTTTGAGGGGTAATGACCCAATTCCACAGCATATTAATACAATTTTGGATTATTCCCTCTACTGGCTCATTAGCATTGAGAATTACTATAATATGACCGGAGATTTGGAATTTGTTCAGATGATTTATCCAAAGATGGAGTCCATGATGCAGTATTGCAGTAACCAATTAGATGAGAATGGATTTATCTATGGCAGGCCGGGAGACTGGGTTTTTGTGGACTGGGCGGATATTGATAAGACGGGGACAATCAGTGAAGAACAATTTCTTTTGGCTAGAAGCTATCAGGCTATGATTGCGGTAAGGAAGCTTTTAGGTCTGGATTCCACGGAATACGAAAGCCTCTTTGATCAGTTAAAGAAGAATATCTGGAAGTTCTATTGGGATGATGCTCAGGGAGCTTTTATCGACAGCTTTTCGTCGGGGAAAAAGAAGGTGAGCAGGCATAGTAATATCTTTGCGGTACTATTCGACTATACAACGGAAGAAGAAACTCACAGCATCCTGCATAAGGTTCTGCTAAATGATGAAATAAGTGCCATTACAACACCATATTTTAAGTTTTATGAATTGGAGATTATGGCAAAGCTTGGTCAATACAACTATGTTTTAGAAAATATAAAGAGTTATTGGGGTGGTATGCTTGACCGTGGAGCTTCGACCTTCTGGGAAGAGTATAAGCCAGAAGAACCGATAGAGCAGCAATATGGTATGTACGGAGATAAATACGGCAAGAGCCTTTGCCATGCCTGGGGAGCAAGCCCTATTTACCTAATCGGCAGGTATTTCATGGGTCTTCGACCGACAAGTATTGCATATGAAACCTTTGAGATAGAGCCTGATTTAGACAGTTTCAATGAATTTTCATGTGAATTGCCTGTGAATGAAGGAACACTACGTATGGAGTATAAAGCAAAACAGCTTACTGTGACTACGGATAAAGAGGGCGGAACTTTGAAAATCGGAGATCAGATATATCCTTTAAAAAAGGGAGAGCTCTTTGCGTTAACTACATAAGCTGCTGCAAATTATATAGTATAACTCAATACAAAGTAGTAGATAGAGTAGAAGATGAAGAACTTTCAGAGTCTTAAGAAGGCATTTGCTTAGCAGTTGGCTTAGTTTGGTTTTAGATTAATCAAAAAGAAAGCAACGAATAGGAGAGGATTATTACATGATACGTCAGGATTTGAATAAGAATTGGAGCTTTTACGAGAGTAATGAGGGCATGAGCTTTATATTTCATAAGCCGGAAGCAAAGGTAATTAATTTGCCCCATGATTTTATTATTACAAAGCCTCGTTCAGCGAATGCAGAAGGTGGCCCGGCTAATGGTTATTTCGGACAGGGCGAGGGTGTGTATAAGAAGCAGCTTGATATTCCCGTTGAGTGGGAGGGGAAGACCGTTATCCTTGATATTGACGGCGCCTATATGAATACAGAGGTTGCTATGAATGGTGAACTGCTGGGATTACATCCCTATGGCTATACGCCCTATCTGGTGGATTTAAGCAGTGCACTGCGTTTTAATGGAAAGAAGAATGAACTAAAAATTATAACTCAGAGCAGGCAGCCTTCTACCAGATGGTATAGCGGAGGTGGAATTTACCGTGGTGTAGCCCTATGGGTAGGAAACCCGGTTCATATAAAGCCCTGGGATGTCTTTGTCACAACTCCTGTGGTTGAAGATGAGAAAGCAACAGTGAATCTTAATATCACGGTGAGCAGTAAGGAATTAGAAAACAGAGAGGTAACCTTGGCTTGTGAGATTTTGGATGCTGATAGCAGGGTGGTAGCAAGCGGGGGTATAGTTACAACGCTGGCAGCAGAAGCCTCCACTGGTTGCGATATCATACTATCCGTAAAGAATCCAATCAAATGGGATTTGGACACTCCTTATCTGTATACCTATAAGATCACAGTGAAAGCAGATGGGGCAATCCTTGATGAAACAGAAGATACTTTTGGTATTAGAACCATATCCATTGACACTGTAAATGGTTTTCAACTAAATGGTAAAACCATAAAGCTGAAGGGCGGATGCCTTCATCATGATAATGCCTTTGCCGGTGCATGCGCATATCCAAAGGCAGAAGAGAGAAAAATTGAAATACTAAAATCCGTCGGCTATAATGCGGTACGAATCAGTCATTATCCTCCATCCCTTGCCATGTTAAAGACCTGTGACAAACAGGGTATGCTGCTTTTGGATGAGTGCTTTGACGTTTGGAGAATGGGTAAGATGCCGTTAGACTATCATCTCTATTTTGAGGATTGGTGGGAGCGTGATATTGAACTTATGGTTAAGCGTGATCGTAATCATCCCTGTGTAATTAGCTATTCTATCGGTAATGAAATTGGTGAACGTAACGGTAAGGGAGATGGCGCTAATTGGGCAAGACGTCTGAATGATAAGTTTAAGTCCTTAGATCCGACCAGGTTCACAATGTCCGGCATCTGTGGCATTTTTGATGATGATGCTGAGCTGGGGAATAATTTTGAAGCGAATGCTATGTCGGATAATAATTGGGCAGAGATTACGAAAGCCTATGCGGAGCCGCTGGATATCGTAGGCTATAACTACTTATATGAGAGATATGAAAAAGATCACGAGATCTTTCCGGAGCGAGTTATTGTGGGCTCCGAGACCCATTCCTTTAAAACCTATGACAACTGGGAAGCGGTTCAGAAGAATCCCCATGTCATCGGAGATTTTATTTGGGCGGCGGTGGACTACTTAGGTGAAGTTGGAACCGGTAAGCTGTATTGGGAGAAATCAGGGGAGCCTTTCAGCTTTATGGCAGCCTACCCTTGGAGATCCTCCTGGCAATCGGATATTCTTCTTACGGGTAAGCGCAGACCACAATCTTACTACCGTGAGATTATGTGGGAACATACCACCAATACATATTTATTTACCACACATCCGGAGCATTACGGGGAGAACTTCTTTGGTATGAACTGGCATTGGTATGATGTAAATGAGGATTGGTCCTTCTCGGAAGTATACCTGGGAAAACCGGTAAAAGTAGATGCCTATGGTTCCGGGGACGAAGCTGAATTTATTCTGAATGGCAGGAGTCTTGGCTGGGTGCCTTATGAGAAATTAATCGCTACGATGGACATTCCTTATGAAAAGGGAACCTTAGAGGCTGTTACCTATCGAGGAGGGGTAGAAATCAGCAGAGCAGTTCTTAGAACAGCAGGCCAGGCGG
>JAQZBD010000215.1 GCA_029239235.1 Herbinix sp. | reverse complement strand
ACAAAATACCTTGAATGCCTCAACGATCTTTATGAATGCTTCTGCTAAAATTATTCCTGGTCAGGCAACTGGCGGTCGTGCGGAATTATATGTCGGATCCGTTTTGGTAGCATTTGATAATTCCATTTCAGCAACAGATGACTATGTAACCTTCACAACCTCGGAAAATGCACCGACCAATGCTAAGCTCCAGGCAGCAGTTCCTGTTGGTGGAGTAGTAACAGTAAAGCTATATAGTGCGGATGGAAAAACTGCAACGAGCGCTGTAGGAAATCCAAATCTTACGGTAGACTATATTGCACCAACTCTTACTGGAATTACCTCAGCAATTTATGATCGAAAAAACAATTTGGTTTATTTGAATGTAACAGGTGCAGGTGCTGTTGGTGATGTATTTGATGTAACAAAGCTGGTATTTTATGATGCATCGACAAATAGAAGCTATCAGCTTAGCAATGCATCGGGTTCCGGCTCAAAGGGTGCAGTAAACAATCCATATACGGTTACGGTCAATCTGGGAATTACAGATCGGTTTGGGTTATACGGATTCGGAGAGACGGCCGTTTATTTAAATGTGAGTGGAGGGGCTCTTTTGAAGGATGCAGCCGGCAACGAGGCTATTTATTATCCAACTACTGCTCAAATACCGGTAACGGTTATCAAATAGAAAAAGTTAAGATATATCTGCTTTTTTAGCTAAGGCTTTAAGAGCAGATATATTTTTTATAAGATAATTGCCTCTTGAGCTGCCATGCTCAAATATACCATCTAAGGTCATTTTCTGAATAACACGTAGTAATTGCCGGTAGCTGCAGTGTAATTGAAAGCTTATTTTTTTCAGATCTTTCATTGTATCCTTTTCTTTGTATTGCAAGTTAATAAGGTAGCAAGCGAGTCTGACCTCGATTCGATAAACCTCTTTATGCATTTCCATAGTATCCATATTCGATAATTTCTGGGCCTGAAGTTTGTTTAAGTACCGCTGAAAAACAATATCCTGATCCAGATAAGATCTATTTGTTGACAAAGGGATTTCGATACAATATACATCCGTCAGTGCTTCTACATCTGCTGTTGCGGGACATTCTAAGATATATTCAACGTCCCCGATAACTGCAAAATCCTGATATAAATTCAAGTGATGATATTCTCCATCTTTTCCGGTTGAACTAAGCTTTATATTACCCTGCACTACAAAGATAAAATTCTCTAATGAGGATCCGTAAGTATAAAGAAATTCCCCCTTTTTATAAAATACTAACTTTATTGATATATAATCCCAGGTTGACAGATAGCTAGCGATTTTATGTTTGTCAACAAAGGTTTTACATAGCTTTAAATTTATAACATTTTTCATTCTTTATCCTCACTTCTGAAATGTTTCTTACATAATAAGCCTTTTAAGCTATGCAGACACAAGCTGACAGTGTAAAAGTAATATCTTGTTCCTTATACTTTAAGGCTTAAAAAGAAAGTTGATTGAAGTGACATTGACACTTCAATATTTCCATAGAAAAGTATACTTTAAGTGTGTACTTATGTAAATCGATTAATAAAGGACGATATACAGTATTTAATGATACATAGGTGATAAGTTACGTTTTGTTGGAGGAGAAAGATGAGAACAGAAGAAATCAATATCAGAGATCCATATATATTGTGCAGTAATCAGAAGTATTATTTATATGGAACAAGAAGTGCAACAACCTGGGGTTTGGCAGAAGGTTTCGATTGTTATGAAAGCAGTGATTTGGAGCATTGGGAAGGACCCTTCGAAATCTTTCATAAACAGGAGGAGTTTCCTTTTGACCGTGCTTATTGGGCACCGGAATGCTATGAACTGGAGGGAAAATATTATCTGATAACAACCTTAGGAAGTGAGAGTAGAAAGAAATCGGTGTATGCCTTAGTTTCCGATTCCCCAAAGGGACTATTTGTCCTGCATAGCGATGGAGCGTTGACTCCGGATGGTTGGTGCAGTATTGATGGCAGCTTACATTTTGAACCGAATGGAAGGGTTTATTTGGTGTTCTCCCACAGTTTTGAGGATGTGCCGAAGGGTGATATGGTTGCGGTTGAGCTATCCAAGGATTTGAAAAGAGCAACCAGTGAGCCGAAGGTGCTATTTAATGCGGTTTCAGCGCCTTGGGCAAAGCCGGTGCCTTTTGCTAAGGCGGAATTTAACCTAGAAGGAGATGTCTACTTTACGGATGGGCCGTGCAGCCATCGCCTGACAGACGGAACATTAATGATTGTTTGGTCAAGCTGGTCTGAGCAGGGATATGCGGTAGGAATGACAGTTTCAGAGGATGGGTTAATTGATGGTACATGGAGTCATTTGAAGGAAAAGCTGTATCCGGGTAATGCAGGACATGGAATGATCTTTCGAACCTATGATGGAACATTAAAATACTTGATGCATTATCCGAATGACTTATATCATGAGCGACCATGTTTTTTTGATTTGATTGAGGAGAAGGGGAGGCTTAGGTTGATATAAAGGCAGGTTAGTTTACCTTTTGCCGGATGTAATAAGAATATCGAAAGCTTTAAAAGGCAAAGGATAAAAAGAGGCTATCACAAAAGAAAGAAGAACATGATAGAAATCCAACATATCATGTCCTTCTTTCTTTGTGGCAGCCTCTTTAGTATATGGTTTTTCTGAACTCCTGAGGAGTAATACCCGTGTGTTTCTTAAATACGATATGGAAATAGCTTTGGCTTGAAAAGCCCAAACGAGTAGATATCTCAATTAAAGATAGCTTTGAGTTCTTTAATAAACGTTTGCTTTCACGAACCTTTAATTCATTAATATATTCCGTAATTGTTTTGCCGGTTTCTTTCTTAAAATGATTACATAGATAAGAACAATTCATGTTCAAGTTTTTAGCAATTAAGGTTGGGGATGTGGAAATGCCAAGTGAGCATATGTATGCTAAGGCCGCAGGGATGATGTGATTGGATGGGTTGGGTTCAAATGGGTGAACACCAAAATATGAGATTTCATTTCCCTGATATAGCTGTATCAGAATACCGATTGCTTCATCATGTTATTATCCAAAGGTGGAGAAAAAGACCATATAACTGAGATAAGTAATACAAACACAATGCGGGAATCACATATTGATGTATCGGAAGTCTTGTAAAAGAAATTAACAATGTGGATGAGCTGATGTTCAGCCAGATTCAGCAATTCTAATGATCCGGTTATTATAAAGTAAATAAAGACATAGATTAATAAAAAAATAGGAGAGGTATGAATATATGAAAATTTTACCTAAAATTAATGGATTATATGAGGAATCCAATGGGGAATTTAATCTTTCAGAGCACTTCGGAATAGATAACAGATTTCCTGCAGCAAATCAAGTGTTTGAAGAAAGGCTTCAGAGAATTGGACAATATATGATCTCTCCCGAGGAAGATATGCAGATTGTATATCTGCAAGAAGAGATGGAAAATGAGGCCTATCAGCTTATGATTGAAAACCAAAATGTAACAATAAAAGCTGCAGGAGAAAGTGGATATAATAATGGACTTACCACATTATATCAGTTATTAGCAAGGGGAAAAGGGAAAGTCCGAAATTGTACCATTGTTGATAAGCCAAGATTTGAGAGGAGAGGGGTGATGTTGGATGTTTGCCGTCATTTCTTTTCTGTCGAAGAAGTAAAGAGAATTATTGAGCAGAGTGCTTTGCTTAAATTTAATCAATTTCACTGGAAATTAAGCGAGGACCAGGGATTTCGTATGGAAAGCACACGTTTTCCTGAACTTAACAAAATCGGTTCGTGGCGAAATCTTGCGGCAGCAGATCCAATGGTATTAAAGGGATTAGCCAAGGAAGATGATGTTTATGGGGGCTACTACACGAAGGATGAGATTCGTGATGTTGTATCATATGCAGCTGCCCGTAATATTGAAGTGATTCCAGAGATTAGTTTACCAGGTCATAGCAGTGCCATTCTGGCCACATATCCGCAGTTTACCTGCACAGGCGAACCTCTTAAGGTGAAAAATACCTTTGGCATTTACGAACGTATTATATGTGCAGGAAATGTATCAGCAAATGAATTCCTGTATCAGTTACTGGATGAAGTGTGCGAGTTATTCCCTTCCAAGTATATTCATCTTGGCGGTGATGAGGCTCCTAAAAAAAGCTGGAAGAGTTGTCCTCATTGCAATAAGCTAATGGAGGAAAAGGGAATTCATAATTATGAGTCTCTACAGTCCTATTTAGCAAACAAGATGATTACTCATATTCAAACAAAGGGCAAAACAGGAATTGTTTGGAACGAATCTGTAATTGGGGGAGGCTTAGAGGAGAGTACTGTAGTCCAGTACTGGATCGAGATGGCTCCGGGACCCAGCTACGTGGAGCCGGAATTAACAAAGGGCAGAAAACTGATTCTTTCCTCGATGAACCAGTTCTATTGCGACTACTCCTATGCGGATATACCAATGAAAGCAACCTTAATGTATGAACCTGAAGTAAAAGGAATTAAGGTTTCTCAGGAAAATGTATTGGGTATCGAATCACCAATGTGGACTGAATGGACACCAGAAAATGAGGATATTGAAAAAATGATGTATCCAAGACTTTTGGCAGTTGCGGAATGTGGATGGACAAAGAAACGCGATTGGGAAGATTTTGTTCAAAGAGCTGAGTCATATCTCTCTATAGAAGCATTGAATATACTTACGCCAATGCCTTGGGAGCAAGCAACGATTCATGGTAAGGAAGCATTAAAGATGATCGTAAAAAATATGCTGGAGTTATCTAAAAAATATTCAGATATGTCCCAAAATAATGATGAAGATGATAAGGCCCAGGTAGTGCTTCCTGAAGGAACAGAACCCATTGATCCAAGTGCAATGATGCGTCACTATATTCATGATAAAATGAAAGCAGCATATACTCAGGAGGAGATTAATGAAGTGTTGGCAATGATGATGGAAACAATGGCAGGAGCAATGAGCTAGAGTGGACTGTTCTCAATGGGAGTTCATTGATAATATTCTAATGGGTGGTAGGCTTCATCTTGCACAAAATAGGAGGTAAAATATTTATGTATAAAATTAGAGGTTATGAGGAAAAAGATAAAGAGCGAGTGGAACAAATCTGTATTGCTACCGGAGCAAAAGAATTAACTGGAAATGCTGAAATGCAAAAAGCACGTTTAACAGTATTTTGTCATTATTATATTGAGCAGGAGCCGCAACAATGTTTTGTGGCAGTAAATGAGCAGGATGAAGCAGTAGGTTATATTTTATGTGCAAAAGATTTTAATTCATGGGAACAAGAGTTTAAGAAACTCTATCTGGAGAATACAATGAATCCTATTACTGGATTTCTTGGCAAAGGTACGATAGATGGGTTGAAACTGTTTTCAGCAAAATATCCTGCTCATTTACATATTGATATCCATCCGGATTTCCAGGGAAAAGGATTAGGTACTCAATTGGTAGATGCACTAATAAAACACTTGAAGGATAACGGAGTCCCTGGACTAATGCTATGCGTCGGCAGTGAGAATGAAGGTGGGCAGAAATTCTATAGGAAATATGGCTTCTTAGAACTCACAAAAGGAAAAAATGAAGTTGCCATGGGAATTGAATTATAGCACTCCGTTTTTCCGTATTGGGTTCCACAATGAAAATGATATAAGTATATAGTAAATTACTAAAATCAATACTATTGAAGGCAGAATAATGATCCCTAAAATGATTCACACAAAAAGGGATAAATAAAACGGGATGGAAATTATGAGGATAGCTTCCGATATTCTCTGGGCGACATTTTTATCATCCTCTTAAATAGGTTATTAAAAAACTTTACGTCAGAATACCCTACTGATTCCGCGACATCTGCGACTGACATATCGCTTCCTGCCAGTAGCTCACAGCTTTTCTCAATCCTCACCTTCTGAAGGTATTCACTTACGGTAAAGCCGGTTTCCTGCTTAAATTTTCTACTGATATACTGTGGACTATAGTGATATAGTTCACAGTATTTAGATAACAATGTCTGAGTGGAGTAATTACTGTTAATGTATTGAATTATCTCCAAAATGGTATCATTTTTTGTATTTAAATTATTGTCCACCACATTTCGCATGGTTAAAATTAAAATTTCTAACAATCTGCTGCGAAAAATCTCAGCATAGCCTACTTTCTTCTCCTCATATTCCCTCATCATTCCTGTTAATAACTGTATGATCCTACCGTTATCGTCGTGAAAGATCCGATTTACAGAAGTTTTTCCGAAATAAAGCTTGTAGTAACGAAGCAGACATACATGCAGGAGTTCTTCAAAGGATCGGCACCCTTTTAATGTATCATCGATTATTTCAGGGAGGAAAAGACAATTAATTAGGGTTAGATCTTTGCTTTGTTCATAGCAGTGCACACTTCCGTAATCCACTATAAAATAGTCTCCCAAACCCAAGGAGCCACTGACTCCGTTCAAGGTGTGGAGGGTAGAGCCCCCCATGACATAAACCAGTTCAAAAAAATTATGATCGTGGGTTGCCACGTCCT
>JAQZBD010000214.1 GCA_029239235.1 Herbinix sp. | reverse complement strand
GAAACCATCCTAGGCGTAACTCCACAGGAAAATGTCATATTTGATCCCTGTTGTTAGGCTAATAATTGACTGGCTTTTTCGCAGGCTTCATAAATGACATCGTAGTTCTCATCAATCAGAGGATTCATCCTGTCTGTACTTTTTTTTAAAATTTGACGATAAATATAATAGGGAAGTCCCCATCCAAGAAAGCCCGGTATTGCCAGGATAATGGAAAGTGGCAATTGAGAGGCAAGATAAGCAAATACTGCGCCTGCTAAAAATGCCGTTCCAAGGAGGCCAATTCCCAGTGCAACGGATAATGCTTTTGTTATCTTGGAATTCTCCAGCCTTTCGATTGCCTGAAAAGCAACCTCACATTTACGCTGTAAATCGCATAAAGCAACCCGATGCTTAATCTTTCGGTCTCTCTGTAATGTCATTTTTATTGAGTCAACACCAGAACTGGTATCCACAATTGTCCAGCCCAGTGCACGATAACAATCACTGCAAAGAGGAACAAGACTTCCTTTAATAGTAACCTCCAAATATTCGTTCATAATGAACTTCTTCTCCTGATCCATTGTCTCAGACATAATAGCTCTCCTCTCCATTCATATTTTTCGCTCTACTATAACGTACTTCTCTTATCGATATTATAAAGCTCTAATATTCCACAGAGTTAAGGTTATGTTAACTTTATGTTAAGACTACACAGAATTTCCAAACACGTTGAAAAGTACTACGTCTTTATTATATTTTCAGTCGACATTATTTCTCACATTCCAATCTGAACACTTAAAATACGACATCATATATTATATTAGGAGTTATAATAACTCACTTTTTATAAAGAATGGTGATGAATATGGCAATTAGACATTATGTCTTACTAGCCACCGATGGTTTTATTGAATTGCCCACTACAAAAGATTTATGTCCTTCACCGGATACCTTGCAGAACACTTATGTCTTCGGGTTTGTCGGAGGACTTTATCAAGTGTTAGAAGACGGTAATATTACATTTGAAGATAAATCGCTAAATTGGAAAGATTCATGTAATTGGCAGCATTTGTGGGATATGCAATCTACAGCAACGATTCCGTCTCCAATCATTTGGGCTGATCAAGGTGATCACTTATATATTACTCTGATTAATCTTGGTATGCCGGTTTCACGGTTAGAGGATCCTCATACCATACATTTGCATGGTGCACATGTAGCTACTCAATTAGACGGATTTCCTGAATCCTCATTTTCTGTTCCAATGTGGATGGGACCTCATGATGTACCACCTACCGCCACTTATTATTTTATGCCTGAACACCCCGGCACCTATATGTATCACTGTCATGTTGAGGCAAGTGAGCATGTTCAGATGGGAATGTATGGTGCCCTTGTTATTTATCCGTCTGTAGAAAGTCTCGAAGCTGCTTCGATCAAGATGGATCAATGTGGATATTGGCGTTATAAAGGCGAGGTTCAGGAGATGATACCCCGTTATGCAAGCCATAGACATTTCGCCTATAATAATATACAAACTTATTTTGATAAAGAATATGTCATGCTCTTGTCTGACCTTGATTTAAAATGGCATCAAACAGTACAAACCGCATTCGAAACAGGATTAGCCTTTAATGCCTCAGATTTTAAGCCTAACTTTTGGTTAATTAATGGCCGTGCCTTTCCGGATACCCTACTTCCCCACCCACAAACACCACCAAAAAATAGTGATCCAAATCTTACTCAGATAAATTATGAATCCTATGTCCATGTAAAAACAGATGAAAAATTTTTACTTCGCATGATTAATATGGGCTATGCTGTTGTCCCTTGGCATATTCACGGTTGGCATTTTAACGTAATTGGAAAAGATGCTCATCCAAGTCCTTTTTTAAGCATTGCTCAAAGGTTTAATGAGATGTCAAAATATATGCATCATAGTGAATCCATGCATATGGATCATGAAATGATGAATATGGGCTTTACTGAAACGATAGGGTCTGGCGAAACCCATGATTTATTATTAACTGCTGATAACAAGGAACCTGTTTATGGTAAATATATTTTCCATGGGCAGGATATGATTCCTTCCTTATGTGAGCAAATGTCACAACTAGCTCCAGAGTTTATAGCAGATATTCCTACACAGCCTGTCTCCTGCAATAATACTCAAACAGTAAATTATGTTAACTTATGTGAAAAGCATGAATTTTTCCCGCAGTTTTATCCAATGCATAACCATGATGATTACAAGGTTACTAATACAAATACATTGGAAACTCCTGCTTTTAGCAATTATCCGGGAGGGCAATTAACTATGATACAAACAGATGCCCCTTCTTGTCATGATCATTACTAATTTTGCGAAGATATGATATTTGAAACGAAAATTTATCATTTGGAAACAACGCAGTTGGTGATTGAAGGGGGGTTAACTCAATATGAAAAGATATATCTCAAAGCTATGGTATTTATTAACTTATCGTTTGATTCGCCCTAAAATGCTGGTAACCCAAGCTTTTTTTAGTGGTGATGAAAGTTTTATTGATGTTCGTTATTGGCTATCACGTCCAGACAAAATTGATCCTAAATCAAATCCTTATTTACTAACTGCATCCGGTCAAAAGCTAGTATTAATGCATTTTACCAAACTTGGTGTTATAAAATCAAAGATGCAAAAGCATACCAATACGGGGATCATGCTCTTTTATAATAAGAATCATACTGTGAATAAGGGGGATCGTGTCAAACTTTATTGGAATGATATGATGACAGGAAATATTGAAATTTTGTGACGATTATTTATCAGAAATAGTACTGTGAATCTGTATTGGTCTATTTTTAACGCCAAAATACTACTTTGAAACTGTTATAATCTATTTTAGCTACGAAAGTCCCTGAACTCTGTAAAGGAATCCAGGGACTTAGCTGGCACTAGTCATAGATCAATGGATATTATTATTACATAATAAAATATTTGTTTTAAAGCAATAATAAATGAAAAACTTTATTCAGGAGTTGAGCATGCACTATATCGTATTTGACTTAGAATTTAATCAGGATCTTCCTTCGTTATGTTTGCCTGATGAAGCTGTGACCCAATGTCCCTTTGAGATCATACAAATTGGAGCTATTAAATTAGATTTAGCTTTTCATACGGTTGCTACTTTTGATCGATATATTAAGCCAACCATCTATCGTCAGATTAGCACCTTTGTCACTGATTTAACCGGAATTCGTACGGAGCGATTATCTTTAGAAGCACCCTTTCCCCAGGTTTTCAACGATTATATTGACTTTATCGGTGATACGGACACTGTGTTTTGTGTCTGGGGAACGTCTGACATGAAAGAATTATATCGTAATTCCAGCTTTCATAAATTAGAAAAAAAACGTATCCCCGACATGTTCATTAACATTCAGCCCTACGTTTCAGCTCATTTAAATATTTCAAATAATAAGCTATTAAGTCTAGAAGCTGCCATTAAAGAGCTGGGAGTCTTAACACCCTATCCATTTCATAATGCTTTTTACGATGCCTTTTATACAGCAGAAATCTTCAAAAAAATCAAAAGCCCGTTAGTCCAGCCGAAACGATATATCCCTGATTCTACTCCTAGCCGGCCAAGACAACCTAAAAAAATAATTGATTTTGAAAAATTACTGCAGCAATTTGAAAAAATGTACCAACGGGAATTAAGTGAGGAAGAGAAGTCTATGATTACGCTTGCTTATAAAATGGGGAAAACAAATCAATTTGTACAATATGATTCTGAACCCAAACCGCCGTCATAGCTTAATGCTAACAGAAAATGTGGTTCCCTTTCCAACTTCACTCTCTACACCGATATCTCCTTCAATGAGATCGATAACGCGACTTACTAACGCCAACCCCAAACCGTTCCCCTCCGCAGAATGTGAGGTATCTCCTTGATAAAAGCGATCAAATACATGCCGGCTGGTTTCGTTCGACATTCCACAGCCTGTATCTTTAATTTTTATAACAGCCTTTCCCTGGAGTACTTTTAGCTTTACACTTATCGTACCATTTGGTTCGGTAAATTTAATAGCATTTGTTAAAAGGTTATTCCAGACGATTTCCAGTAAATTTGCATCCGTTGTTACATTCACTTCCTCGAGATCAACAACTAATTCCAGGTTCTTTTCGTTAAATCGATCATCCAGTGCAAGAATACAGCAGCGGAGCTGTTCATCCAGAGAATAAGTCTCCATTTTTACTATTTCTTGACTTTCTAATTTGTTTAACCGTAAAATATCAGATACCAAGGTAGCCAGCTTCTGTGAAGCCTCTAATATTGTCTCAATATAATCTTGCTTTTTCTCTTTCGGCAGCTCGTCCTTTCGTAAGGCAAACGCATAGCTTTGAATGATTGCTAAGGGAGTTTTAATTTCATGAGAAATATTAGCGATAAAATCTCCCTTTAATGTTTCAATGGTAGCCAATTCCTCTACCATCTTATTAAAATCTTCAATCAATACCTCAAGCTCATCCTTCTTATCATCCTTACGCTGTGAAAGTACTCTGACAGTAAAATCACCACCTGCCACCTTTCTGGCAGCTTGCCTGATACCAATGATCGGTCTCGTAAATGCAGTGTAAGAAAGCCATCGCGTAATAAGACTTACCACCAAGCCCATAAATATTACGTAGGAGCCATTTGCTAGTACCATCATCCAAGGATTATCATGAATCGAAAGCTGTTTATTGAAGATCAATACAGCACCGGAACAGCATATTAACATGACACTCCATATTATTAAGAATTCTTTCCAAAAGGGGCGCTTGGCATTGATTCGATTATCTTTCGGTTCCTTATACTTTATCTTCATGCTTTGATAACCGCCTTATATCCAAGACCACGGACTGTTAAAATCTCAATATCATTACATTCAGAAAGCTTATCCCGAAGCTTTGTGATAAATACATCGACGGTTCGTGGCGTACTTTCACTCTCAAAGCCCCAGAATTCATCCATTAATTGGGTTCTTGTGAACGTTCTCTTCGGATAGGATAATAATTTAAATAATATATTAAACTCCTTTACCGTTAAGGGTACCTCTTCACCATTGATATACGCAGTTGTCTCCTCTTCATTCAAAACAAGTGATCCTATCTCCAGTTTTCTCTCGTTTGCGATATTCGCCCGCCTCAGTAAGGCAGCAACACGTAGAATCAACTCATCCATGTCGATTGGTTTAACCATATAATCATCAATACCAATGTGGTAGCCTTTTTGCTTTGAACTTATGTCGTCCCTTGCCGTCATAAATAGGATAGGAATCTTCTTGTCCTGTCTTCGAACCTCAGAAGCAAACTCAAAGCCATCCATATCCGGCATCATAATATCTGAAATAATCAGCTTCACCGGTTCCTCCAGTAATTTATCAAAAGCCTCTTCCGCATTCTTGCAGCTTATGGCATAGTATCCGTTGTCATTTAAAAATGAACATACAATATAGTTAAGCTTTACATCATCTTCCAGCACTAAAATATTGTTCACACCCATACCTCCCGGTTCTAAATTTCCTTTTTACCATATACTTAGAATGTTAAAGCAATGTTAACAAATAAACCTTTTCATCAACTTTTATGGCAGTCGCAAAATTCTTATTAATTTTCTGATCTCTCTTTTGATGAAGGATGAAAGACTTTATTATTTTCCTAATTTCTGTACTGTATAAATGGACTTATTCCCGTTAAAAACATATGCAACAGCACAAACCACAAAAAAGTATGGAAGATAATCATATCCGAACACCTCAACTCCAATAAAGATTGGGGCAAGCATGGTATTGGTAGCACTTCCAAAGAGTGCAGCATACCCCAAGGCTGCTGCAAAAGGCACCGGTAACCCCAATATCCCAGCCATTACTACACCTAAGGTGGCACCAATAGAAAATAAAGGGGTTACTTCTCCGCCCTGATATCCGATCGCAATTGTCACAATGGTGAACGCCCCTTTTAAGATCCAGTCATACCAATTAATATCTACTCCCTGGAAGCTATTCTGGATCAAATTAGTGCCTAAGCCGGAATACCTTCCCTGATGAATTAAAAACAGCAGGGTGCTTAAAACGCATCCAACAATAAAAACCTTCAAGATGGGATTACGAAAGTATTTATTAAAATAATTCTTACAAAAGCTAAGGATATGTGCAAAGCCTCCGCCAACGATACCAAATACCAGGCCTAGAAGCAGCAATTGAAGGACAAAGGGAAGGGATAAATCAACAGAGCTGTTCAACTGGATCCGAAACTTTTCCAGCCCCAACAAATGGGCGGTATAGCTTGCCACAAAAGATGCCACGATGGAAGGAAACAGTGCTCCATATTCCATGGAGCCAACCACCAGTACCTCCATAGCAAAAAAGATGGCAGCCAAAGGTGTCTGAAAAAGTCCCGCAAAACCTGCTGCCATACCTGATACAAGGAATATCTTTGAGCTGTTTTGTAATCCTATTTTTCTTCCAATGTTGTGTGATAAGGCACCGCCAATCTGAACCGCCACACCTTCCCGTCCGGCGCTTCCGCCGAATAAATGAGTCAACCAGGTACTCACCATAATCAGTGGTATCAAGCGCTTTGG
>JAQZBD010000213.1 GCA_029239235.1 Herbinix sp. | reverse complement strand
TGGTGTTGCCATTGATAGCAAAGGAAAAATACGAGGGACGATGAGAAAAGAATTTTTGAGATTAGAGCAGGTATATTTATACCGAAAAGGTGTCAAGATACTGGAGGATTTTAAATTGAATATCTTTCAGGGAGAATTCTTACTTTTATTTGGCATGTATGGAGGTGGTATGAAAGAGCTGGCGGATTATTTGTCTGGAAGAGAAGCCTTCGCCTCCGGCCGGGTTTATGTGAATGAGGTAAGGCTTAATCCGAAGGATACCTTGAATCCGGAGAAGTTGGGAATCTACGTGATTTCTGATGATACAGAGCTGTTTCCCTATCTTTCCGTGGCGGAAAATATCTTTTTAACCTGGAAAAAGAATATCTTTAGTTTTACCTTACCAATTGAAAAGGTCAACCTTCAAGCAGAACATATCCTAAAAAAACTAGGGATTGATATTCCGGTAAAAAAAATAGTGTCAGAGTTATCAAATATGGAGCTTCAAATAATAAAACTTGCAAAAGGCTACTGTAGAAATGCCAAGCTGATTGTTATAAATGATATTGCGAATATTTATACGCCTTCGGAGCTACATAGGCTTTTTGAAGTTTTAGATATCATTCGAAACAGAGGAACGGCAATACTTTGGATTACAGGAAGGTATATGAATGTTGTAAATCATGTTGACCGCATTACCATCATAAATCATGGTAAAAACATCAAAACATGTTTTGCACCAATTACAAATTTTGATTTGCTGCATAGAATTAGCACCGGCTCAAATGTTACGAAGCAAGCAGAATGGATTTCTGAACATAAGGATCAGGAGCTATTTCGAATAGAAGCTGATGCTCAACAGGGTAGCATACCACTGATAGTACATAAGGGAGAATGTGTTGGTGTGGTGTTTGAGGATGCAAAGACCTTAAAGGGCTTTTCAGAAATGATATTAGGGAAAAAGATGATTTGTGGGTTATCCATATGGTTAGGTCAAAAAAAATATTCACCGGCTTCCTATCATAGGGCAGTTCACTGCGGGGTATATGAAATTGATATGCTGAATATTCAAAATAACCTGTTTAACAATCTCTCCTTGGAAGAAAATCTGACCCTTACCAGTATGAAGTCAACGAGTGTAGGGAGGTTCTTTATCAACAAAGCTTACTCCAGGTTCATATTTATGGGCTTTAAAGAAAAGTACGGCTTTTTGCAGAGAAGGAATATAACCAGATGTAATTGGAAGGAGCAGGAGAACATCTTGTTCTCCAGATTAAAGGTAAATAGCTCAAGATTAATCATAGCCACAGAATTTTTGGCAAATATCGATTATTCTAGATGGGAGGGGGTCATGGATAATATGCAAAATATTTTGGATCAGGACAAATCCTTTCTTTTATTATCAGTAAATGATGGGGATTTAAAGTATGTATGCAATAGAGTCTATCGATTCCATGCCGGAAAATTTGAAATACTTCCAAAATCATAATATTGTCCCTCTTTTTTGTAAGGTTATCACCTTATAGAAGCTTAGGGGAGCAGATATAATGACATTGTAAATCAGAGACATGATCTCATAAAAGGAGAGGGAAAAATGAAAAAAAGAGCTTTAAGTTTAGTTTTATCAGTAGCATTAATGATGTCATTGTTTACTGGCTGCAGTACAAAAGCCAATGAAACCTCCGGTGGTGATACTAGTGGAAACACTTCCAGCGAGGTGACAACCGCCGCTGAGCCAACAGAGGGAGCTGCACAAGGGGACGCAACCGGGGAAGCTAAGAGAGTAACTGGTTTATTTTTTACTTTGGAAGGCGAATTCTTTACATTCTTTGATAGTATGTTAAAAGAAAACTGTACTACCTATGGTTTGGAGTATAGTTCACAATCTTCCAATGGTGATGCATTAACTATGATTCAGCAAATTGAAAATGAAGTAGCTAGCGGAACTGATCTTCTGTTTGTTTGGGCAAGCAGTGGTCCGGAGGTAGCGGATGCTTTAACAAAGGCAAGAGAAGCCGGTGTTAAGGTGGTAGCCTTTGTTCAGGATCCAGGCGAAAATGCAAGAGATGTATTCCGTGGCTCTGATGAAACCATGTGTGGTGAAACAATCGCCGAGCTTGCTAAGGAATGGGCTGACAAACAGTATGGTGCTGACGCAGCTGCCGGTACGATTAAGACAGTAATTTTTGGTAATACCGATAGCGCAGAGCAGAAGGAAAGATTTGAAGCGATTCAGGCTTCCTTAAAAGATGATGCAAGATTTACTATACTTGAAGCGGCAGGTATTGAAGCCTCCACCGTAAAAGCGCAGGAAGCTACCGAGAATATGTTCATTAAATATGGTGACGTTAATTGTATCATTACAACCGGCGGAGAAATGGTATTAGGCTCTATCGCATATGTTCTTTCCGATGGAAGCCCTGTAAAAGATCCAAAGCAGCTTGGCTTATTCGGAACAGAGATGAATTCAGAGCTTGCTTCTTATATGAAGGATGGTATTTTAAAGGGAAGCGTTCTTAATGGAGGAAACCCTGCTGATAACGTAAAAGAAATCGCAGCAATCATTGACAAACTGTTAAAGGGCGAAGCGGTAGACAGCTTCTCACCGGTTGACATGGGAAAATTAACAATTGATACACTGGCTAATTATGGATTTTAGGAGATAAGGGAGATAAAAAGGTTTATGCTGTGAGATGAATCTGTGAACGTATGTATTCATCTGGACTTGCCTTACCATCCTGTGATTGCCAAAATGCAGGCAATCACAAGATGCCGGTCTGCGCCATCTGAACACATACGCTCACAGATTCATCGCTATAGTTATGACATAAATTTTATCTTCGTTTCTTAAGACGGATAAATATAGATAAATATTTGGAATAGAGGAATGTCTAAAATAGATAATTAGTTAAAGTAGAGGAACTGGATATAAAATGGTTCTTCTATTAGATGAATGGAATTAGATGAAAGGACAAGGAGTTTTGAGTATGAGTGATAATACAATATTGTCCCTGAAAAATGTGACGAAACGTTACCCCGGAGTAGTGGCGCTTGATAAGTTGTCTTTTGAATTATGTGAGGGTGAGGTTCACGCTATTATTGGTGAAAATGGTGCGGGTAAGTCAACACTGATAAAATGCCTGAGTGGTGCGATTACTCCAGAGGAGGGCACGATAGAGATTGGTGGAAAGTCATATCAGGGAATGACTCCTAAGCTGTCAAGGGAATATGGAATTGAAGTGGTGTATCAGGAATTGAACTTAATTGATGGACTTACGGTAGCTGAGAATGTTTGTTTTGGCACTGAGTACGGTAAGATAGTAAATTATAAATTATTAATAGAGAAAACACAGAAGGTGTTTCAGGATTTGCAGGTTAATATCAATCCCAAAAAATTTGTATATCAATTATCGACGGCACAGCAGCAGTTAGTGGAGATAGCAAAAGCTGTATCTAAGGAAGTTAGGATATTAGTTTTGGATGAGCCAACAGCTCCCCTTACCTTGAATGAAGTGGCTATTCTTTTTGATTTGATTCGAGAGTTGAAAAAAAGAAAAGTTTCTATTATATACATATCACATAGAATGGACGAAATATTTGAAATTACAGACAGAGTTACGATCATGAGGGATGGTCAATACATCACCACCTTAAAGACGGAAGAAACAAATAAACAAGAATTGATAAAATACATGGTTGGACGTGAATTAAAGGATATCTATCCCACGAGAAGCGGTGGTACAAAAAAACCGATGCTGGAGCTAATTAATGTAACCGGTTGTGGGGATAAGAATATAAGCTTGCATGTAAATCAGGGAGAGATCGTAGGACTTGCAGGTCTGGTAGGAGCTGGGAGAACAGAGCTTGCCAGAATGGTCTTTGGTGCTGATAAGATGGAATCGGGAGTAATTAAGTTAGAAGGTAAAGAAGTAGTAATTAATTCACCGAAGCAGGCTATTAAAAATGGAATCGGATTAATTCCGGAAGATCGAAAACGCCAGGGATGCCTGCTGGATTTCGGAATTGATTGGAACATTGCTCTGACCCATTTGCCGGAAATATCAAACTATATGTTTGTTGATGCTAAGAAGATTAAGGAGCAGGGAAAAGAATATATTGATAAATTGAGGATTAAGACACCCTATATTGATCAATTAGTAAGAAATCTGAGCGGTGGTAATCAACAGAAGGTGGTATTAGCAAGAACCTTAATTACGAATTCCAAGGTCATTATCTTTGATGAACCTACCAGAGGAATTGATGTGGGTGCCAGAGCTGAGATTTACAATCTGCTGAAAGAACTTGCGGAAGATGGAAAGGCAATTTTAATGATTAGTTCTGACATGGAGGAATTACTCGGAATGTCGGATCGCATCTATGCATTATCAGAGGGTAAACTTAAGGGAGAAATAAGTAGGGAAGAATTTTCTCAGGTTGAGTTACTCAGGATGATGTCAATAGAATAATTAAAGTCATTGTGTCAGCGCTGCACACAAAAATGAATGTACCAAGAGTAGCGCAGAAATGAGGAAAAATATGATATCAGTTAGAAGAATACTTGAAAAGTATTATATATTAATCGTATTATTAGCTGTTTTAATTTTCTTTTCAATAGCAGCTCCCAGATTCTTTACTTTACTCAACTTAACCAATATTCTAGTACAAAATTCATATTTAATTATAGCTACCATAGGTATTGCCATGATTATGATCAGTAGCGGTGCAGATTTGTCCGTATCCTATCAGATAGGTCTGGTCAGCGTCATCCTTGGAAAACTTCTTACCATCTGGCATGTGCCGGTTCCGGTTTCCATTCTGATTGCCTTAGTAGTGGGCGGTTTACTCGGTTCCTTAAACGGTTTCTTTGCAGTCAAATTAAAGGTTCATCCAATGGTTGCGACAATGGCAACGATGACCATTTACCAAGGTATCGCTTATGTTGCATCTAACTCAGAGACATATTTTGATTTCCCTGCAACCTTTAAATTTGTTGGTCAGGGGTACATAGGCATTATTCCAATCTGTGTAATCCTAATGATAGTCAGTGTTATTATAGGTTACCTGCTGTTAAATAAGACTTATTTTGGAAGATATATCTATGCCTTAGGAGGAAATGAGGAAGCAGCAAGATTAGGCGGGATTAATACAAAGGCGATTCGAATCATAGCATTCATTGTAGCTGGTGTATTTGTTGCCATAGCTTCTGTTGTCTTAACAGCAAGAACAGGAAGTGCAAGTGCTGGTATTGCAGTAGATGCGATGTTTACCTGCTTTACTGCTTGTGTTCTTGGAGGTATTTCCTTTAGCGGCGGTGGTGGAAATGTATTAAATGTAGTACTAAGTGTATTGATTCTCGGAATGCTGGGAAATGGTATGCAGTTAATGGGATTATCCATCTACTCTCAGTATGTTGCAAAAGGTATCCTGTTAGTCGGAGCTATTGCATATGATAATTATCAGAAAGCAGCCAAGATAAAAGAAGCATAAGAATACTGCTCAGTCTTATTCGTAGCTATCCGGGAGAACCGTTGAAGCTAAGGAATAAGCTGAGCAGTTTTTTCATCTCATTAGGATTCAGAGGAACATACGGATTCAGTGCGCGCTGTTTTGGAATTCTTACGGTCAGAAAGAAATACGCCTAGCAAGATTAAAACGGAGCCGGCGATACCCATCCAGGATATTGGTTCGTCCAGCATAATTCTTGCAGCAATCAAGGTTGCAAAAGGAGTTATGTAGATATAGTTATTGGTAGTAACACTGCCAAGCCTGTGTATGGCCGTATTCCACATCACATAGCAAAGTCCGCTGCCGAGAATGCCCAGATACATAATACAAAAAAGGTAATTACCTTTTGCTAACGGAGCCAAGGTGAAGGATTCGCCTCGGATCAGCTCTATTGGCACGGAGGTAATTAGTCCCCACAACATAACACGACGGGTTAAAAGTAAGCTGTCATATTTTTTGATATATTGCTTTAAGAATACAGAATAGACCGCCCAGCAAAGAGCTGCAAGGAGTGTCAAAATATCTCCGATTGGTTTGATTTTAAGTACTACGGCACCGTTAAATACCACTAGTGCAACACCAAATATTGCAATGAAAAATCCAAGAAAAATGTTCTTATTCAGCTTTTCATTGGGAAGTAGAAAATGTGCCAGAATAGCAGTTAAAATAGGAGCTGCTGTGATAATAATACTGACATTGGAAGTCAAGGTATAGGTCAGGGCATAGTTCTCAGCCAGAAAGTACAGAGTACAGCCGGATAATCCAAGAACCGCACAGCCAAGTTCTTCCTTTAAACTTAATCTAAGCCTTTTCGGACGCAGTAGCAATAGAAGGATATACGCAATAGTAAAACGGATTAGCATGATTTGCAGCGGTGAATAGACGGTTAATAATATTTTGCTGGCAATAAAGGTTGTGCCCCATACGATGATTGTGAATAGAGCCATAACGTGCGCCATAAGAGAAGAAACTGATTTATTCATGATGTTAAAACCTCCGGTTCCATTATAAACCAGAAAGTATCATTTGTCCATGTTTTGAGAGGATGGATTTGCGAAAGGGGAGAAAGTGATAAATTCACTAGTAATTTAAAGAGGATTGTGATAATATACTTTCATATTTACGACAAAGGTGTTGAA
>JAQZBD010000212.1 GCA_029239235.1 Herbinix sp. | reverse complement strand
GCGCTAATGTCCATCTCTTATTCCGGTGTCAGAGGCATGAAGGGGGTAAAGGAGACCACAGTAATGTATGGTGACAGAGAAGTTAAGATCGCTGTAGTTAGTGGTTTGAAAAATACATCCCTCTTAATTGATAAAATAAAATCCGGTGTTCATTATGACTTTGTAGAAGTAATGGCATGCCCTGGAGGCTGCGTTTGCGGCGCAGGTCAGCCGTTTGCAGAGACCAAGGTAAGAGAGAGTCGTAGTAAAGGACTGTATGCTGCTGATAAGATGTGTAATATCAAATTCGCAGAAGAGAATCCGCTCATGATGTCACTTTATAATGGCTTGTTAAAAGGCCGAGTTCACGAATTATTGCATGTGGATTACAGCCACAGCCATGGAAAGGAGCAGGAATAATATGCTTGAAGTTAGAGTATGTATCGGTACTTCCTGCCACCTAAACGGCTCCTATAATGTAGTCCAGGGAATTCAACAGTTGCTGGAGGAACATGCCATGCATGATAAAGTTGACCTGGAAGCGATCTTTTGTATGAAGCAATGTGAGTGTAATGGAGTCTCCATCTCTGTTGACGGTGAGAATTTTAGAATTGAACCAGAGAAAGTAAGTGAATTCTTTGAAGAAAAGATTATGAGTAAAGTATTGTAGGTATAGCTGATTTATCTAGGGAGTAGATTGATCATATGAGCGTATAGTCAAACTAATAATTTGTTAGTTTGACTACACGCTCTTTTCATCTTTTAAAATATTGTCTGAAAGCTATAAACGAAAAAACTACATTTGAGGGGGTTATACTTCGATGATTCTACTTTTTTATATATAGTTACCTCACCAGTGGAACAGACGGAATCCTAATAGCTATCCTGTTCTAGTGGAACTATAACATAGTCTGTTCAATAGGGTCAATAGGGTTCCAGCTGAAAAATAGCGATTATTTTTAAATAACCAATATGTAGATAAGTACATTACATTTAAGAGTAAAAATAACAAGTTATGACATTGAAATTGCATTTCATGCCATCCTAAAATTTCCAATATTAAATTATGTTATCATGAAAATGTGGAATATTTCATATAAACTACATATTTTTATTAATTATGGTATTTAATAATAGAGAGGTGGTGATTCCATTGGTGTAGAAACAACCATTTGTAGAAATAGATCACTATTAATTATGTAATAAAAATAACAATAATGTTTTTATAAGGAGCATATTATTAATATTGGTAGGATAATGATCGTTAATTTGAAATTTAATATAGTTATAGTTTTTTATATAAAACATTTTAATAACTTGAAAATGAGTTTGGTAGAAAAGAGATAGTACATAGCTTTTAAATAATACGTAGATAATTTATACGTTTAAACTATTAATAAAAATAAACTAAAGGAGATTTAAGTATGAAAATTCGTAGAATAATAAGTTGTATTTTAATAATTACAATAGTCTTTGGCAGTATAGCTATACTTTCACCAACAAAGGCATTTGCTGTGGATAATGTTATTAATGTCGTTAGAGATAATAATGGGCATTTTATTGGCACAAAAGATGTAAAGAAATCAATTCAGGGATATCTACTACAGGGACAGGTATATTCTTTGGATGATGGTACATTATTACTTCAAACATCTCCAGACGTATATGAAGTGGTTCAAAGACGGACAGCAAAGTTATGTGATAATGATAATATTAATGCCATTATGAATGATACTTCTATTACTCAAGAGGTTAAAGATGATATCTTAAAAAGATCACAGCAACAATCTGCAATAAATAATAAGATGGCTACGGTTGATGTATACATTCCAGCTAGTTCAAAAGCTATGACTTCTTCGCCAATGGCAACAAACGATAATTATTATACATATGTGGCTCCTAATGGTAGGAGTTATAAAATAAAAGACACTGTAGCTTATTATTCAAACTTAGAATCAACCGAATGTCAATATGTAAGTGGTCCCAGTTCAGGTACTGTTTCAGATGGTATAATAAATTTCATTGTAACAGTTGCAAGTACCAATACGTATGTTGGAATATTTTCAACAGGCTACTCAATACTTCAAAATTTCTTAACCGCACTTGGCGCACGTACGTATTATGGCTCGGCAAATGATTATGCGTGGTTTAGAGTAAAATATGATATTTGGACAAAATGGACATTTGTTGATATGACTGGTAGCGGTGGATGGGCCACGGGAGCTGTAACAGAACAGGTTTATCAGAAAACGGTAACTTGGCGTGAGTATTTCGTTACCGATAAAGGGGGAAATTCTAAAGAAGATACAATAACTTATAATAAGATTTATACTTCTCCTAACTACAACTATCCTCCTGCGATAGCGGTACAATGGGCTGGTGGCCCAGGTTGGGTTGAAAACGATATTTCAATGAGAGTTGGCGGAACCTTATTTGTATACTGAAAATTTGTTTCAAAATTTATATAGGTAAATTAACATAAAGATATATACGTCTTGGTACGTATATATCTTTATGTTAAGAAATATTAAGAATATCCAATTTTTTAAAATAGGAGGAGATTTATATATTAAAAAATAATAAAAGAGTTTTTGCTTCACTGATATTTTTAATAGTAGTAATAATATTGAGTTACTTTTTTTGGCCTCAATCATTTAAAATTAGTAACAAGGATCAAGTTTATATTCAAATAGATAAACAGATAGAAGGTATAGATCATAATTACGTATTAAATGAACAAGAAGTAAAAGAGCTCGTTAATATACTTGAAAAATCCAAGATTTGTCGCGGTGTATCCAGACCAGATCAGATGTTTGCCGGCAAATCAATAAGAGTAATAGTGGATGGCGGTTTGAGCACTATTATAACAATATATTATGATGCAAATAAAACATATATTTTTGCAAATAATTTTACAGGGATATTCTTTAATGTTTATTATAGAATAAGTAATAAAGAAGATATCAAAAATTATATTGAAGATGTAGTTAATACAAGAATTGATGAGTTTAAGAAAGTTATTCTGAACTGAAATGTAATAAAGTTTACAAAGAAAGGCATATGTCATTATTGACATATGCCTTTCTTTGATGTATTATATTTGTTACACTTTTATATGACATATGAATAAAATCATAAACTTGATTTTATAAGGAGATGATAAAAAAATGAATAAATTATCCTATGGACTCTTAAGCTTATTGTCAACTGAGCCGATGTCTGGGTACGACCTGACGACGAAAATTAATAAATTTTGGCGCTCAACCCACAGTGCCATATACCCTTTGTTATCAGAGCTTGAAGAAGGAAACTATATTGAATTAACTTTGATTGAACAAACTGGAAAGCCTGATAAAAAGATTTATCACCTGACAGATAAGGGTAAAGAGCTGTTACGTTCCTGGTTTATCTCAGAAACCGCTGATGAGGTATGCAGGGATGAGATGACTTTAAAATTGTACTGTATTAATTGTATGGATGAAGAAGCGGCAGAGACATTGCTGAAAGAATATGAGGATCGCTGCAATAAAAGGATTGAAATGTATCATAAGAATTTAGCACGCATTAAAGTATTAGCCCAAGAAAATCCGGACAATGCACCGGCTTCTGTCTTTGGATCCTATATCATGACCCAAAGAGGGTTACAGAAGACGGAGCTGGATCTTAAATGGTGCGAATGGGTTAGAAGAATCTATAAAAAGAAGAATTTAAGCTTTTTGAAAGAGGATTTAAGGTAAAAAAAGAAGATTTAAGGTAAGAAAGAGGACTTAAGGTAAGAAAGAGGATGATAGGAATGCAGGATGGAGCAGCAGAAGAATTAGAATCAGAACAACAGAAATTTGTAGATGATGAAACAGAGAAACAAAGGATCAGACCAGAAAAGAGAGTTCCTAAGGAGTCAGATAAAGAAAATTTGAGTCCAGAAAAAATAGTTCAAAGAGACATAGATAAAGAAAACCTTAGCAAGGAAGAGACAAATGATGAAATGAGAAAAGTGGATATAAACAAACGGAACAGAAAAGAGGAAGGTATTAGCGAGAAGACTCATTTACCAAGGGATATCCATGGGAATGCTTATAAAAAATCCCTACTAATTGTTGTAATGATGGTTGGTTCCTTTGTAACAATCCTAAATCAGTCCATACTGTCCACCGCGTTGCCTCAGATTATGGAATATTTTCAACTCACTGCCAGTACCGTACAATGGTTGACCACGGCCTTTATGCTGGTAAACGCAATTATGATACCGCTTACGGCACTGTTGCTTGAGAAAATCTCAACAAAGAAATTGTTCGTGTTCTCCATGTTGATGTTTGGAATCGGTACAGTATTGTGTGCGATAGCACCAAGCTTTGAGTTTTTGCTGGTAGGAAGAGTAGTTCAAGCCATCGGTGCCGGAATTATTGCACCTTTAATTAACACAGCCCTCCTCATGGTTTTTCCTCCTGAAAAAAGAGGCGCCGCCATGGGAGCATATGGCTTGGTGGTTTGCTTTGCACCTGCCATAGGGCCATCCTTGGCCGGAATTATTATTGATGTGTGGAGCTGGCATTATCTTTTCTACATATTAATTCCAATTATCATAATAGACATTATTCTTGCAGCCGTCTTTATCAAAGACGTTATCCCGCTAAGAGATCCCAGGATCGATTTCCTTTCCATCCTGCTTTCAACTGCCGGTTTTGGATTGATGCTTTATGGATTTAGTAATGCAGGAAACAAAGGATGGTCTGATATTGGAGTACTTGCTGCGATTATAGGCGGAACGGTAATTACAGTGCTATTTGTGCTGCGTCAATTGAAGCTGGATCAGCCGATGCTGGAAATGCGTGTTTTCCAGTCACCGATATTTACACTTACAACAGTAATCGGCAGTATATTAAATATTGCATTTGCTGGTGTAGGAATCATTGTACCGATCTTCCTACAGACCGTACTGGGAAAATCAGCATTTATCAGTGGTCTGACACTCCTTCCCGGGGCTTTATTAATGGCTTTTGCATCCTTAATCTCTGGCCGTCTTTTTGATCAATACGGAGCGAAAAAGCTGGCTGTTCCGGGTGTCATTCTATTGGTTATTGCTACCATGCCATTCACGCAGCTGCACACGGATACACCGGTAGCTTTGATCTCTATCTTTAGTGCGATCCGCTACATTGGTATCGCACTTGTTTTGATGCCAATGCAAACAGCCGGAATGAACTCTTTACCGAATAAATTGATCACACATGCCACTGCGGTGGTTAACATGTCAAAGCAGGTGGCAGGTTCTCTTGGCGCTGCGGTGCTTATAACCTTAATGTCAAATGTTGCTTCAGCCCATGCTCCTGCATTGGAAATGGCAAGTACGAATGCGGCAGCATATCAGTCAGGTATGCTGGAGGCTACCCTAAAGGGTATTAATTTTACATTTATTTTCATATTAGGATTAACTGCAATTGCCTTAATTTTAGCTTTCTTTTTAAAAGATAAAAAAGTGCAAAGACAGAAAGAAAGTATAGAAGCAGCAGAATTCGTTGAGAGTTAGGCTTTTTCTGTATAGAAGTTATAACTAACAGCTACGACAACTGTATTTAACGAGATAAAAAATCAATTGCTCCCATGTGGTTAAAATAGTGATACTTAACTATTATAATACATAAGGGAGCTTTTCTGTGTCCAGTAACATGCCAATCGTTGAATCCTGTGAAGACGTATAATACAAACAGAATAGATTAATTATGCTATATTGCCAAGAATAGGATGATATGTGAGAATAGTAAACAAAGAAGTAAAAAAGATTTATTAATTTACACCATTTGACTGTAACATTATTAAGGTCAATTTGTTATATGATTGAAAGCAGCTCAAGGGGAGGGGTATATGGATAATCGAATCATATCTAAATTGTATACGATGTATGGAAAAGAACTATACTTGTATCTTTACTCCCTTTGTCATAATAGCTCTATGGCAGAAGATTTATTGCAGGAAACCTTCTTAAAGGCGATGCTGTCCTTAAATGAAACTCATACCAACATGAGAGCGTGGTTATATTTGGTTGCTCGAAACCTAAGCTTTAATCGTCTGAAGCAGGAAAAACGAATCTCTTCTCTGGAATTAGTAGATAATGAACTGCTGATCGATGAGTCCGCAGATGTAATTGGGAAAATATTATTAGATGAACGTACCAAGCATTTATATCAAGCCCTGTCTAAGCTGAGTGGACAAAAGAAAGAGGTTCTAACAATGCAGTATTTTGGAGGATTGTCACAGAAAGAAATTGCGGAAGTTCTGCATCTTACACCAGAAAATGTACGTGTAATTTCTTATCGGGCTAAGCGAGAATTAAAATTATATATGGAGGAGGATGACCATGACCTATCGTGAGCTTTTAGAGCTATATAAAAGGAATGAGCTTGAGGAAGGAAAAAAGACAGAAGTTGCAGCCGAGATTGAGAAGCAGGAAGCGATTAGCGATTATTTGTATGAAAAAGCGGAGATTCCTGAGTTAGAGGAGGCTTTGGCGGTAAAAGATCTATTATTAGATGATGCTCAGAGAATTTTATTATAATCCGGGAAAAAAGATTACAGAGAATATGAATCAGATGGGCTATGATATGATGATTTATACAAACCTTACGATGCCCGGCAGTTATAGAGATAACGTAACAGTTGAAGCGAATGGATATGGAAATTATGATATCTGTATTAACCAGGTGGTAAGTTATGATAACCGTTTTGTTAATTTACCTGGAAAAATCGAGCGTGGAAAGCTGACCTTGTATGATGTTAATATTTTAAAACGTCCGACAGGAAACGCTTTCGCCTGGTTTCAGATGAAAGGAGAGACTTCGGATTCCCTTAGAGATCTGGTAGCGTCAGGGCAGCAGATCTATGGAGCAGCAGGAACACCGGAAGCAGCAGCAGCGGCGATTCAGGAATTGGATGAGGACACAAAATATAACGCGTATATAACACTGGATAGGATGATGGATTACGGAGATTTTATTAAGTTTTTAAATAGTAATGAGTATTCTGTTCCAGAAGTTTGGTGTGCGGTTTATACCAATGGGGGAAATGAGACAAAAGAGGAACGGATGTTTATCGATAATCTGGGATTCACCTGTACTCTCTCAAGAATATATTCCCTGGACTGGGATCGTGAGAAGTATCCAAATCTATTGATCGCAGAGGATACACAGGCTAGCGGAGTCGATACAGAAGAATTAGAGAAAAATATTCTTCGTGAAGATTATATGCAGACTCATTTTGTGAGTATGTTAAGATATATGGCTGACCAGAAGGAGTTTCTAAAGATGATGAAGGAAAGTCCGGAGCTAATGTCACAGGCAGCAGATTATATAGAGAAGAACAGCTTAAAGATTTATGGTTTTGCATTGCTTGCAGATAAGGAAGAGTTATTGAAAATAAATGAGATGGAAGAGGTATTTGAGATTTATACGGTTCCAAATCAATAAAACAGATCAGTAGTTAATGCAGGTATCGATTGACTTATACAATGAAGTTTGGGGAGGAAAGAGTAATGAACGAAAGAAGTGGTCAGTGGAGAAGGTCTCCCATTAAATTAAATCTGGTCATTATTAAGAATTGAGATTTTGAGATGATATAATAAGCACTCGGTATCTGAGTAGTTTTTAGATACCGGGTGCTTTTCGATTTGAGTAATTAATATCCGCTTAGCTATTAATAGCTTGCACTAATTGATCCAAGGCTTGCTTTAAGATTGCTCGAGGGCAGGCAATATTGATTCGTTCGAATCCATATCCACTCTTGCCAAACATCTGACCGGCATCCAGCCAGAGCTTAGCCTTGTTTACAATGAGATCCTTCATATCTCTATGTGACAGGTTTAAAGCTGAAAAGTCTAGCCAGATTAAATAAGTACCCTGAGGCTCCACCAGTTTAACTTCAGGAAGGTTTTCCTTTAAATATTCCCTGACGAAACTCAGGTTCTCATACAGGTAAGCTCTTAATTCCGTCAACCAGGTTTCACCGTATTGATAGGCAGCTTTACAAGCAATCAAGCCTAGAGTATTGAGTTGGCTGTAACCGCTTCGATCCAGTTCATCAATAAACTTTTTACGAAGCTCAGAATTTTGAATAAATATATTGGAAACCTGCAGGCCGGCTAAATTAAAGGTCTTACTTGGCGCAGTACAGGTAACGGTATTCTGAGCAAAAGCTTCATTAATATTAGAAAATACCGTATGATGGTAACCTGGATAAATAAAATCACAATGAATCTCATCTGATATGATAATCACATTATGCTTAAGACAGATCTCACCCATACGGGTTAACTCGTCAACAGTCCAAACTCTACCCACCGGATTCTGAGGATTACACAGGATAAACAGCTTAACCTTTTTTGTAATAATCTGTTGCTCAAAATCATCATAATCTATGGAATAAGCGCCGTTCTGATATACGAGATTATTAATTGCTAAGGTTCGTTTATTGAGTATAATAGTCTCCTCAAAGGGATAATATACAGGCTGTTGGATCAGAACACCCTCACCCTCCTGGGTAAAAGCCTTGACAGCAAGTGTAATAGCGTACACAACTCCAGGTGTCTTAATTAACCAGTCCTCTTTTACGTCCCAGCCAAAATGTTTATAAAACCAAGCATGTATTACTTCAAAGTAATCTTTTTTTACTTCTGTATATCCAAAGATACCATGTGCGACTGCTTGTCCAAGTGCGTCCAGTACCTCGGAAGGAGCTTGAAAATCCATATCTGCAACCCAAAGCGGCAGTACATCCTCAGGTCTTCCGCGCTCTACAGCGAAATCATATTTTAGAGAGTTCGTATTTTTACGGTCAATTATTTTATCAAATTCATATCCCATTGGTGTCCCTTCCTTTTCTGTTAATCGGCAATCGCCTGCTCCAAATCAGCAATCAGGTCATCAATATCCTCGATACCAACAGAAAGGCGAAGGAGAAGACGGTTGATTCCTTTCTCTTCGCGAATATCCTCGGGAATATCAGCATGGGTTTGAAGCATCGGATAAGTGATAAGACTTTCCACCCCGCCCAAGCTTTCAGCATATTGAATCAGCTTTACCTTATTTAATATATTAACAGCTGTTTCCTCTTTGTCAACATGGAAAGAAATCATACTACCAAAACCACGGGACTGCTTTTTATTTATCTCATAGCCCGGATGGGAAGGTAGTCCAATATAATAAACAGATTTTACCTTCGGCTGCTTTTCCAGCCAGTCTGCCAGGATCAGCGCGTTCTTCTGCTGAGATTCCATACGAATTGGTAAAGTCTTAATTCCTCGAAGAATTAACCAGCTGTCAAAAGGTGGCAGACCTGCACCGGTTGTTTTTGAGATATAGCGGATTTTTTCAGCCAGTTCATCCGTAGCAAGTACAAGTAATCCGGCTAAAGTATCGTTGTGACCTCCCAGAAACTTAGTTCCGCTGTGAAGCACCACATCAGCACCTAAGGCAATAGGATTTTGGAAATATGGAGATAAGAAGGTATTATCAACAATTAATAAGCAGTCATGCTGTTTCGCAAGCTCGCCAACCTTTTGTAAATCAGTAACATTCATCATCGGATTAGTTGGAGTTTCAACGAAGATAGCCTTAGTATTTGGTTGAAGCTTCTTTTTAACATCATCGATATCAAAGGTATTAATATAGGAAACTTCTAGTCCATTCTTTATATTAATATTATCAAATATACGGATGGTACCGCCATAGAGGTCATCAGACGCAAGAATATGGTCACCTGGCTGGAAGATTTCCATCAGTGCATTTACAGCAGCCATACCGGAAGAAAATGCAACAGCCTGAGCACCGCCCTCAAGTGAAGCCACAATTAGCTCCAGTTGTTCACGGGTTGGATTCTGAGAACGTGAATAATCATAGCCAGTACTGTTACCAACGCTTGGATGTGCAAAGGTAGCGGTCTGGTAAATAGGAAAACTGATTGTACCGGTATTGTCAACGGGTTTCTTTTCATTGTTGCCGTGCAGGCATTTCGTATTAAACTGATAATCCATATTGACCTCCTGTTGATGCGTATCTTAATAAGTAAAAAAATATACGTAATCGTAGTATACTAATAATACGAATTAAGTATAAGTAATTATAAAATCAAACAAAAACTATACTATTCATATCAAAGAAATATGATTAAGAATTATATTATATATAGGTTTAAAATACAAGTATTATTATACGGGAAAGCGCTAAAATAGTCTCGAAGTTATATGGAAAAAATAGGACAGTCATAGCATGCAGAGGTTTTGTGAACCTATTTACCGGCAGAAATAGAACGATTATAACGTTTTTCCCTGTATTATAACTTGTTTATCAATCGGTAATTTCAAAATATCAATTATTTAGTATTTGCATAAATATTAATTATTTTATATTTGGATATTGACAAAGTGGAAATAGAATACTATAATACTAAACATATATATTGCATATATGTTTAGTATGCAATTTGATATGAGGTTGACCATTTTTTTGGAGGTTTTTTGATGCAAGGTTTGTCTCGAATTCTATATCGGATTTACAGAAAAATAATTCCGGAACGATGTTACTGCTAGTGGAGGGATGGGGGGAATTAATAAATCACGAAAGGAATGATTCGCATGATATTAGAGTTTGAAGAATTAAGTAAGCAATTTATCAAGAACAAGAAAATGAATGCTATTGATCAAGGGTCTCTTCAAATCAAAATTGGGGAATTAACTAGTATCATGGGTCATTCCGAAAGTGGAAAAATTATATTATTTCATTTGATCACCGGTCTTCTAAAGCCGACAGCTGACTCGGTTCATATGCACAATATTAAGGTTGTTAGAGGGTATAAACAGAGAACGGAATTAAGAAGTCAGGATATTGCTTATGTATTACAGGAGCAAAATCTGCTAAGAAATTATACGATACTTGAGAATGTTAGCATGCCATATTATATAAACCGAAAGCGAAATCTTCAAAGTGCCCGTGAAAAAGCAGAAACCATGCTGGAAAGAGTGGGATTACTGGGACTTAGAAATGCATTTCCGCATGAAATCTCAGATGGAGAGGCGAAGCGTGTGACAATTGCAAGAGCCTTAATGAATGATCCGGTCGTCCTGATCGCAGAAGAGCCTACAAGTAATCTGGATTCGGAAAATAGTACAGTAATTATTAAACTATTTCGAGAGATTAGTGATAGTGGTGTCGCTGTGGTTGTCAGCACTTACGATTATAAGTTTCTGGATGTAGCTGATCGGATATTTCATATGAAAAAAGGAAGAATGGAAGAGTGGTTGAAGAAAGCGAAAATCCCGGAGTAATTAAATATCAGCTTCTGTCAAGGGCAGTGGTCTGATATTAGTTTTATAAAAATAATAAAAATACGCTAGGGACAGTGTATGGATGGAGGATATGATGAGTGGTATAAAAAAATCAATAACAGAGTTAGTAGGACACACGCCGTTATTAGAACTAACGAATTACGAGAAACAAAATAATCTCGAGGCTGAAATTGTGGTAAAACTGGAGTTTTATAATCCAAATCAGAGTGTAAAGGATCGTATCGCACTTGCTATGATTGAAGATGCAGAAAAGAAAGGGCTTTTGAAACCTGGTTTTACCATCGTGGAGACGACTAGCGGTAATACCGGAATTGGTCTGGCGGCAATTGCAGCTGCAAAGGGCTATAAGTTCAAAGTTTATATTCAGGATCAGGTCAGCGAAGAGCGCTTTAAAGTAATTAAAGCCTTTGGTGCTGAAACAATAAAACTAACAGAAGAACCTGTTCTGGCAAAGGTGCTGCAGGAGACCAACGGTGATTTTGTCGCTGCTATCAAAGAGCTGGAAGAAAAGGTATTGTCCAAGGAAAAGGATATCTTCTTCGTAAACCAGGTTGCTAATCCTGCGAACCCAGAGGTACATAAGAATACAACCGGACCGGAAATTTGGGAGGATACCAATGGAAAAGTGGATTTTCTGGTATCGGCAGTCGGTACCGGCGGTACTGTTTCAGGAACGGGAGCTTTCTTAAAATCAAAGAATCCGAATGTTAAAATTGTAGCCATACAGCCAGGGCCGAATTCACTTCCAAGTGAAGCAAATCCAAAACCGGAAGAAATAACCGGGGTACACCCTTTCTTTGGTATTCCGCTGGAGCGTATCCCTGCTACAATGGATCTGGGCATTTATGATGAGGCCTTTGAAGTGGAGACAGAGCAAGCTTATGAAGCAGCCAGAGCGGTGGCAAAATCAGATGGAATTCTAATTGGAACCTCCTCCGGTGCAGCGATCCATATAGCGACTTTACTAGCTAAAAGACCGGAAAACAAGGGGAAAAGAATTGTGGCGGTATTACCGGATACGGGACTTCGTTATCTTTCTACTAAGCTATTTGAGATTTAGAGACGTGGCTGTTACATATTGTCTGTGTAAGTAAAAAGCTGATATCTTCACCTCAAACGAATGACGAATATGCAATTGGTGATGTAGAACAATGAAGCGGGCAAAAGTGTTCGCGGTAGGTTTGCAGAATCAATTGAAGTTTTGTCAACCGTGTATCATGGGAGAGATGTCAGATCTTCCTTTTCGATAGATATGGATCACAGCTGTAACTTCGTAAAAGGCGCTGCCCTTGTGCCATGCATCTCAATGATAGAAAATACCATGTTCTTGTAATTTATATAAGGGCTGATTTAGCAAGTAAGATTATGGTTCTAGATTTCCAGAGAAAATAATAAAACATACAAAACATAATGACATAGTATGAAATGTGTGATATAGTACTACAAAAGTTATATTCACTATGAATATCATATAAAGTTGACCGGACAACTGGAGACTTTAGCAACAGATAAATCTGTTGCTATGGTCTCCTTTTTTATTCCGATCATTACATAGTGTTCGTGAGCTGATAAACAGGAACTAGGGAAGCACTGAGTAGATCAGCTCTTCTCCAAATATAGATAAGGAAGGATAAGATTATGGCTAAAAAAACAACTCAAATTGCAATTTATGGTAAAGGAGGTATCGGTAAATCCACTACTACATCAAACATCTCTGCTGCGTTATCAGAAATGGGTTATAAAGTAATGCAGTTTGGATGTGATCCGAAAAGTGATTCTACAAATACACTCCGTGATGGCAGATATATACCAACGGTACTCGATACTCTAAGGGAGAAGAATTCCGTGAAAGCCAGCGAAGTAATTTTTCAGGGCTTTAATGGCATCTACTGCGTGGAGGCAGGCGGTCCTGCTCCCGGTGTTGGATGTGCGGGCAGGGGTATCATTACCGCAGTTGAACTATTCAAGCAGCAAAAGGTATTCGAGGAATTGGAGCTGGATTATGTGATTTACGATGTACTTGGTGATGTAGTATGCGGTGGCTTTGCCGTACCTGTCAGAGAGGGCATTGCGGAACATGTATTTACTGTTTCCTCTGCAGATTTCATGTCCGTTTATGCTTCCAACAATTTGTTTAAGGGAATTCATAAATATTCAAAATCCGGCGGAGCATTATTAGGCGGCGTAATAGCAAATTCAATCAATGCGCCCTACGCAAAAGAGATTATAGATGATTTTGTAGCAAAGACAAACACCCAGGTCATGGAATATGTTCCACGTTCCGTAACCGTAACCCAAAGTGAGCTTCAGGGTAAGACTACGATTGAAGCAGCACCAGCCTCAGCACAGGCAGATGTCTACCGTTCCCTGGCGAAGAAGATAGCAAATCACACTGAGTCCAAGGTTCCGGCTCCGCTTGAGATTGGCGAATTAAGAGAATGGGCTGCTAAATGGGGAGATTATTTACTGGCTTACGAGACCGGCGCTGTACGAACAGAAAATGCGGCAAATCTTTAATTAATACAGCCAACTGATCGATAGTAATACAAAACTATCATAAAACATGTTATATATGCGGGCGAATAAGTCGAACGCAAGGAAGTTAGGAGGAAATTATATGGCTATTAACCTGAATGTCTCCAGTGTGGGAACAAGAGAGAATCGATTAGGTTCCATCACTGGTTATAGTGGAGATTTACATGATCTGGTGCAGCAATCAAGATGCGGTTCCCTGCAAAATCGAGAGAGATGCTTTAGCCA
>JAQZBD010000211.1 GCA_029239235.1 Herbinix sp. | reverse complement strand
ATAAATAATCATGATCAAAAGGCAGTTGCATAATGGTACGCAGCTGCCTGTCTACAAGATAACCTGGAGGAATCGATTGGATATGCTCGAAGCAAAGAATAAAACAAAACGAAATAGGATAGGTAATTGGATTTCAAATAAGACTGACAAGCCCTTCTATCTGAGAAAAGAATTTTCCGTGCGAAAAGATTTGAAAGCTGCAACCGTCAAAGTGACAGGTTTAGGACAGTTTGCTTTTTATATCAATGGACGGAAAATCGGAAATCATGAACTTGATCCGGGTTGGACCAACTATAATAAGAAAATTCTATACGTAGTATTTGATATAAAGAATGAAATAATATCAGGAAAGAATGCTGTGGGAATCGAAGTAGCAAACGGCTGGTATATTGCTGATCGGAGTGAGGAAGACAGATACTTCTTCAGTATGCCTCCAAAAAGGCCGGAATTCTCCTTCATGCCTCCAAACCCGAACCCATATCAGCCCTTTGGTGATTATTTAACAGCTTGTGCGGAGATTTTACTGGAATATGAGGATGGTACCACAGAGAGGATTATTACAGACCAGAGCTGGAGAACCAGAGAGAGCGCCCTATTGTATTCCAATGTATATGGCTCTGAAATCTATGATGCCAGAAGATATCCGAAGGGATGGAACCATATCAGCTTTAACGATGAAGCCTGGGATACTGCAATTATTCTGGAGAAAGAAGAGGAGCCCAAGGGAGAATTATATCTTCAGACTCAGCCTCCTCTCGTGATTAAGAAAACTTACCACGGTCGCATCTTAAAAGAGGTGGAACCGGGAGCAGTATTATTTGACCTGGGTCAGAATATGTCCGGACTCTTTGAAATAACGGTTTGTGGAAAGTCGGGTGCAAGGATTGACATTTATCCGGCGGAAAAGCTTGGAGAAGATGGCAATATCGATCAATTTGCCCATGGTTGGACACCGGTTAATACCTTTACCACTTATGTAATTGCAGAGGATGAGGTAGAAGAGAACTATTGCCCGCAGTTTTGTTATGGTGCAGGTCGATATTTATTAATTAAGGGCGTATCGGTGAAGCCGGAGGATCCGATGTATCCCTATATCAGCAGTGTAAAGGGGCATTTTATTACAAGTGATTGTGAGGAAGCAGGCAGCTTTCAGTGCGATGATAAACGTTATGAGCAGATTTATGATTTAGTGGAAAAAGCAGTGGAAAGTAACTTACATAGTGTACATACGGATTGTCCCGGAATTGAAAAGATTGCCTGGCAGGAGCCGAATCATCTCATGGCACCTTCGATTATGTATATGAAAAATGTCAAGAGCCTTTGGGAAAAATATCTCCATGATTTGCGGATTGAACAGTGGAAGGCAGAGGATTTTGCCAGTGCCTTACATGGTGAAAAAATTTACTTTGGTGAGGGATTAATACCATCTCAGGCACCCTGCTATGAGAAGAACGTATTGCCGGTACCCGGAATCGGAAGCTTCTTTGATATCATTCCCTGGGGAAGTACCATTATCCTGGCGCCATACTGGCATTATATGTTTTATGGGGATATTAATATTGTCAAAGAGAATTATGAAGCGGGTGTTAAATATCTGAGATATCTTAAAACGAAGGTAACTGAAGAGGGATTTATTAATCATGGACTTGGCGATTGGGGTAATCCGGATAAAAAAGCCTTTGCAAGAGAAAATATTGAAACAGCCTTCCTGTACGCCGATACCATAACCTTAGCGAAGTTTGCTCTTTTACTCGGACTGGATCAGGATAAAGCAGAATTTGATGACTATGCAAATAGTATTAAGGAAAATTATAATAAGAAGCTACTGGTAAAGCACCCTGAACAGGATTTCTACTGCTATCAGGCCTTTGACCACCCAGAGGAGGTGTTCCTGACCCAGGCCTGCCAGGCATTGCCGTTATACTGGGGGCTGGTTCCGGAGGAAAGAGAAGAAGAGGTATTAAAGGCGTTGAAATTCGTGCTTGAGAGAGACGGTGCTTTCGTTAGCGGAGAGGTAGGGCTTCCCTATATTATTCAAAGTATGAAAAAATACGGAATGAATCAGATGATTAGTGACTTTATTCTTAAGGAGGAGCATCCAAGTTACTATGCCTTTATCTTAGGAGGAGAGACTACCTTACCGGAATACTGGGAAGAGAATGCGCGAAGTCATAATCATGATATGATGGGTCACATTATCGAATGGTATTACAACGGAATTGCCGGAATTGAACCATTGGAACCGGGCTTTACGAAAATTATGATCAGGCCATTTCTGCCTCAGAGTATGAAAGAATTAAGTTGTAGCTATGAGTCTGTTCGTGGTAGGATTGATATAAGTGTAAAGGAATTGGAGGAAGAGATTATGATTCATCTGAATGTTCCCAACGGAGTATATTATAAATTCGACGACAGCCAGTTGGCAGTTAAGAATAAGAAGATTCAGCTTCAGATGACTGCCATATAGCAATTCTCATGTGTGTTGGGCTAACTGTAGAAAGATAACATATCAGTAAAGTAGAAGGAAGTTTGTTTTATAAACAGCAAGGTTTCATAAATAGTAAGAAATGAGGTGGCACATGGAATATTTTAAGAATACTCATAATCCAATACTACCACTCTCGCATCATGTACCGGATAGTGAAGCGCATGTGATGCCGGATGGAAAGTTATATATTTACGGAAGTTATGATGACAGGTCGGATGTCTACTGCAGTGAAAAGTATCATGTGATATCAACACCAGACCTGGAGGAATGGACAATTCATGAGGTTTCTTTCGAAGGAGCCAAGGTTCCCTGGTTTGGAGATCCGAAGGCAAAAAAATACCCCGGAATTGATTGGAGTAAGCCCACACCCTTCATTCAAAAGATGCTTTCCAATATGGATATGGCAGCAGAAAAAGAGAAGTTTGAGCAGCAGGAGGAGGCCGATAAGCCGGCACTTTTGTTTGCGCCGGATTGCATTTACCGAGATGGAAAATACTATTTGTATTTTTGCATGCCGGATGACAGTGAGGGGGTAGCGGTATCGAAATCTCCAACAGGTCCCTTTGAGCATCCAATTCAGCTTCCCTGCAGTGGTATTGATCCAGCCATATTCCTTGATGATGACGGACAGGCATATTACTATTGGGGACAGCTATTCTCCCATGGAGTGAAGATGAATCAGGACATGGTATCCTTTGATGAAACGCAAATAGTTCATGATCTTGTTACGGAGGAGGAGCATTGTTTCCATGAAGGCTCCTCCATGAGAAAAATAAGAGATACCTACTATTATGTATATGCAGATATGGAACGAGGAAAACCTACCTCACTTGGGTACTCAACCAGTAAGTCACCACTTGGCCCATTTACCTATCGTGGAATTATTATCGATAACGACGGCTGCGATCCGGCATCCTGGAATAATCACGGTTCTTTGGAATGTGTGAATGGACAGTGGTATGTGTTTTACCACCGCTGCAGCAGAGGGGTACAGCAGTACCGACGTTTATGTATTGAACCGATTACGATTAATGAGGATGGCAGTATCAATGAAGTAAAGATGACCTCCCAGGGTCTCGGAAAGCCCTTTGAACCGGGAGAGATTATCTATGGATATCAAGCTTGCGCATTAACGGGAAAAATATATATTGATATCGATGGAAAAGGAAGTGAGTGGTTAACTAATATTTCACATCGAGATACGGCTATTTTTCGATATATTAAAAATAAAGAAGGCTTCCTGGAAGCAATACTTAACACTCAGGGAAGTGGTAGGATAAGAATATTTTTAGATAATGCTGAAGTGGGCACAGTGCATGTACGGAAGGATGGCTTACAGAAGGTTCCCTTGAAAACGAATGTGGTAGGCTCTGATCAGGAGTTGAAGCTCATATTTGAGAATCCGAAGGAGCTCAAGGTAATTTCTGTAGTATTGAACTAAGTGTTATACTCAGAATTTAAGCCACAGAATTTAAGCCACAGAATTTAAGCCACAGAATTTAAGCCAACAGAATTTATTAACATATGTGAAGATGGAGAAGTATTGGATAACACGTAGATGTCAGTCAGCTAAAAAGAAAGCAAAGGTATCTTAAACATGAAAGAAAGTCTTTATTCCGTACCAAAAAGTAAACAAATTCGTGTTATTATTGATTCTGACTGTGATTGCGAAGCGGACGACCAGTATGCCATAGCTCATGCTTTAATGACGCCGAAGTTCGATGTTATTGGAATAATAGCTGCGCATTTTGGTAAAAAAGAATCTGAAGAAAAGAGCTATAGAGAAATCCATAAGATCCTGGAGCTGATGGATCTTCAGGGAAAAATCAAAGTGTTACATGGATGCCAGGAAAGTTTACCTGACGAAGAAAACTATATCGCATCAGAGGGCTCCCAATTTATTGTAGAAGAAGCAAGGAAAGAGGACTCCAGACCTCTCTTTGTGGTATGTCAGGGAGCAATTACTAATCTGGCAAATGCTTATCTTATGGATTCTAGGATAGCAGAAAGATTAACAGCCATTTGGATCGGTGGAGGAAACTATCCGGAGGGTGGCTGGGAGTTCAATTTATTCAATGATATCAACGCTGCAAATGTGGTTATGGACAGTTCTATAGAACTTTGGCAGGTGCCGATGAAAGCATATTCATTAATGAAGGTAAGTTTTTCTGTATTGTTTGAAAAAGTATATCCTTGTGGAAACATAGGCAAGTATCTGGTGGAGAATCTGATGCGTGTAAACGAAGAGGTTGGTAAGGAAAGTCTGGATGATCTGGATGGTATTTTTGGAGACATTAAAATGAGTCAGGGAGCGAAAGCAGCTTTTTATCCCGGCGGTGAAAGCTGGCAGCTAGGGGATTCACCGGTGGTGGGACTTATGCTGTTGGATCATCATGGTCATTATGAGCTACAAGGAGCACCCCGGTTTAATCAGGACGGAACTTATCTATTACGTGATGATAATACTCATAAGATTCGTGTATATCATTATGTGGATTCCAACTTTATTCTTAATGATTTCTATTCGAAATTAAAGTACTATTACGGAGTATAAATCAAGGCTTATCCTGTATATTTTCAAGAAAAATAAATATCATACGATAGAAGTCAGGACAATAGTTCTGACTTTTTTTGATGGAGTTAAAATGAGGAATAAAATAGCAAGGATTCTGTCGTAGAATTACATGCTTGACGGATTTTACATCACATGGTATCTTTAAGATATATATCTTAAAGATATATAAATAAAATAGAATATAAAAATAAATATATTTTATGGAGGCAACAAAGCATGAAAAGACAAAATATCAGAAAATTACTTATCATTTCTTCAATGCTATTATTTCCAATTACCATTTATTACTTATCTCCGTACCTGATTATTCAAGGTGCATTGGAAGGAATCATTAACGGAAGCTTCATTGTGTTTGCTGCAATGTTAATCGCTTCCGTATTCCTTGGCAGACTATTCTGCGCTTACCTATGCCCGGCAGGAGGGATTCAGGAATGTACCACACTGATTACCAATAAAAGCCCGAAGCAAGGCTGGAAAAATAATATTAAGTATGTGACCTGGACTGTGTGGATTGCCGCGGTTATTCTTTGCTTTATAAATCGCAGCAAAGAAATAAGCGTTAACTTTTTCTATATGACGGATCATGGAATATCCATTGCTAATATTTATGCCTATATTATTTACTATGGAATTATTTTGTTAATCGTGATTCCGGCACTTGTGGGAGGAAGGAGAGCCTTCTGCCATTATATTTGCTGGATGGCGCCATTTATGGTGATAGGAAGTAAACTGGGACAAATCTTACATATCAAACAGCTTCGTCTGACGGGTGATAAAGGAAAGTGTGTGAACTGCCATGCCTGTGATAAAGCCTGCCCTATGAGCTTAAAGGTGAATGACAAGGTTCAGGCGGAAGAAATGGATGATACGGAATGCATCCTATGTGGTGCCTGTATTGACACCTGTCCTAAAAAGGCAATTCGTTATCAGATGAAATAGTGATGGTGAAGTTTGTTACGTCAGTGGCGGCTTGATATCGGTATTTTTTCAAGGTATACTATCTTTAAAGGTTTAAGAATGGAGGAGGACATGAAAAAAACACGGTTTGTTATCCTTGGTCTTCTACAGGAAGAAGATCTTAGCGGATATGATATTAAGAAAAGCATTAATATACGTATGTCTTTCTTTTGGCAGGAAAGCTATGGACAGATTTACCCGGAACTAAGTAAGTTAAAAGAGGAAGGGCTGATCGAGCAGTCTCTTTCCGAAGCTTCGGGGAAAGCAAAAATAGAAAAAATCAAATATCGAATCACACCGGAAGGAAGTCAGGCTTTAAAGCGATGGATGGAAGCAGAAAACGAAAAGGATACCATTCGAAGTGAGTTTTTATTAAAAATGTATTTTGCTACGGATCAGAACTCAGAAGAAATGAAGCAGCATTTGACCCTGTTCAAGGAACAGGCGGATCAGAAAGTGATATTATTTCAGATGTTCCAGCAGGAACTGACCAGTAAGATTGATATGCATAACAACCATCGCCAAATCTTAAAAGTTCTTGATCTCGGGCTTCGCCAGGCACAGCTCTACAGTGACTGGAGCAGAGAAACGCTGGAGGAGTTGGGATAGCCACGAAGAACTTACATATTAATGATAGATGCTCATATATTCTCCATGAGCGTCGATCAACTCATCACACAATTTCACAATATCATCAATGGATAACTCAGCAGCAGTATGAGGATCCAACATTGCCGCCTGATAGATCTGTTCTTTTTTACGGGTAACGGCAGCTTCAATGGTCAATAGCTGTGCATTGATATTAGTCATATTCATGGCTGCCAGCTGCAGTGGAAGCTTTCCGACATGGCAAGGCTGTATGCCGTTTGAATCCACGAGGCAGGGAACCTCCACGCAGGCATCGGAAGGCAGATTGTCAATTAATCCGGTATTTAATACATTTCCTCCGATTTTATAAGGCTGATTGGTCACAATGGCTTCCATAATATAAGAAGCATATTCTCTGGAACGGGTATGGGTTATTTGGCCATGATTTAGAATATTATTTTTTTCCTTAGCCCAACCCTCGATCTGTGAGATGCATCTTCTTGGATATTCATCCAGTGGGATGTTGAACTGCTCTATTAGTTCCGGATAGTTGGACTTGATGAAAAATGGGTTGTATTCAGCGTTATGCTCACTGGATTCGGTGCAGTAATATCCCAGATGCCTGATGTATTCATAGCGTACCATATCATTGTGCTTTTCTGTGGCATTTTTTGTTCTTGCCCGTTCTCTTATCTCAGGGTATAAGTCATTTTGGTCCTTATCTCTGATATCCAAAAGCCATGCCATATGATTGATCCCGGCAATCATATCCCTACAGCCTTCCAATTTATCCTCCATCCCAAGACCCTTTAATAAGCTCTCAGAGCAAACCTGGACACTGTGGCATAATCCAACGGTCTTTATCTTGGTGTACCGTTGCATATAGCCGGTGAGAATTGCCATGGGGTTAGAGTAATTCAGGAGAAATGCATCTGGGCAAACCTCTTCCATATCTCTGGCAAAATCTCTCATGACAGGGATTGTTCTAAGACCGCGCATTATGCCTCCAATACCGAGAGTATCGGCAATTGTTTGCTTTAGACCATATTTTTT